>WFRK01000044.1 GCA_015486535.1 Candidatus Microgenomates bacterium
GATATGGGCCGTGATTATTTGGTCATGTTGGATTGGCAAAAAAGTGGCAAACCACCCCTACTTGGACCGCAAACAAGCGCTCTTCCCTACAATCAAAGCGCCGTTTACTTTTATGGCCTCATGCCTCTATTTTTAATCACAGATCACTCATTTTTCGCTAACAATCTCAGTCTCATTTTATTCTATGTCATCCTCTTCATTTCCGGTCTTTGGTCTTTTCGCCGTCACCGTCAGCTATTGATTAGCTTACTGATCACCGCCTCTCTGATGGCCATCCAACCGGAATTTGTCCGTCAAGCGCGCCTCGTTTGGAACCCTTCCTTTACCGCCCCACTTGTTGCTCTCGCTTTTTACACCTTTTTTCGGTTAACCCAAAAATTCAGTTACCGACGCCTGCTTCTTTTTGCTCTTAGTTTATCCTTGGCTGTCTCCCTCAGTTACTCGATTGCACCTATGTTCATCGCCATGGGCTTCATGAGTCTCTGGCTATTTCGGCACCATTGGCGTTGGTTGAAATTGAATTTATTTTTGCTGGCCGGTTTGGTTTTTTGGAACTTACCCACACTTATTTTTGAACTGAGACACGGTTTCTTTTTGACAAAATTACTGATTACCGGCGACAAACTCCATCAATCAGGTTTAGCTTGGCTGACGAAGCTCACTCAATTAACCCAATTTAGTTTGCCTCGTTTGTCTCACCTATCAATGATTATTTTATTATTACTCGTTGTCGGAGGCACGTACTGGTCTGGCAAATTCCGCTCCCAGAAAACAAATCAGCCGCTAAAATTAGCCTGGTCAGTCTTTCTTTTGACCCTTTTAGTCAGTCTCCTAGCTCCATTCGGCATTGCCGCCCATTACATTTTTGCCCCTTTAACTTTGTTTTTTCTGATCATTTCTTTTTTACCTTGGAGAGTGAGCCTCTTGACGCTTGCCATTTTCAGTTTTTCTTGGTTATCACCAAAACAACTGCAAATTTATTTTCAACCTGCCCATCGCAATCTACAGGCTTCAACGGCTTGCGCTCAACGCATTTGCGATCAAGTAAGACAACCTTTCTTTGTCAGTGAGCAGTCAGGCTATCATGTTTACCATAATGCCGTCGGTTGGCAATATTTATTCAAAAATGCCGGTTGCCAGGTGAGAAAATTGGATACGCAGATTCATCAAGCTCAGTTGATGGCCGTGATCGTCGATCATTCAAGTTTTCAAGTTGGTAAAACAGCTTATAACGAGTTGACTCAATTTGGTCCCGCTCAAGAAATAAAGCGTCTTTATTGTCCCGCTGAGGTGGAAGTGGTCTTGATTGAAAAGAAAGAGAAAAAATAATGAAGCAATCGAAAAGAACTTATTCCAAGCTCACATCAGTTAAGTATTTTTTGATATTTGCTTGATCCGTGTACCAACCGGGCATCCATTCAACTTCTTCGGCAAAACTGACATCTTTATAGTAGCTTAGTTGTACACGAATTAATTTCTCGCTAAAAGCCGAGCCAAAAAGCTTTTTTGCCTGATTAATTAAATCTGCCAATCTCAAACCCTCGTGCTTGAATAAAACATACAGATCAACATAGTCTTTCCATTTTGCGCGACCATTTAAGGCGTAAAGTTTCATCGCCCCCAAAGTCGTTAAATTGGGCAAAAAGGCAAAATCAGTTTCAACCGCCCCAACAAGTTTATAAGGGAAATAGTACCAAGTCATTTTCACTTGATGGGCTAACAGAGTCAGTTCATTTTTTGAAGCGATCATCAATCTATCAAGCAAACCTTTGCGTTTAACTAAATTGAGAATTTTTTGAGATTCAAATTCATGCTGAGTGAATAAATCAAAATCAATTGAGCGTCGATGACCAACTTGCAAAGCAACGGCGGTACCACCGACCAAAATATGATCTTGTTTAAATTGGTGGACGAAATCAAGCAACTCAATCTGTTTCGGACTAAGAATCTGTTTATGAAGCATATTTTTTAAAATAAAGCGAAAAATAGTGTTTGATTTCTGGTCTCAACTGAGGTCGTTTGCCAAGATTCAATTTTGTAAATAAAATCTTGGCGCGATCGAGACCGATAAGTTTGATCGCTTGTTGGACATCTGACCACTGACCATAATTTAGAATCGCTAAAAAAGCTTTATCATCCGGCAATTTCGCTACATTAGGAGAAAACCAATTTAAATCCGGTCGACCAACTAGCAAACTACTTAATGTTTTCTTTGCCATGTTCTGATTATACTATAAAAGAGCGCGTTTGAACTCCAGCAGATCGGTGATAATGGTCACTCCCTGTTGAGAAATTGTTGTTTTTTGAGCTTGATCCAGTTTGTGGTGGCGATCGATTAAAAAAATTTGCCAATGACGATCATTTCGGTTTGCAAAATTTATCAGGGCCAAAACCACTTCAGGTTTATCGTCAATAATGACGGCTTCATGAGGCAATTGGCTTAAAAACGCGTCACTTTTTTTGTCTCCCCCGATAAAAATTAATTCCGGCAAAAAATAATCTTCCAATTGATGAATTTTGGTCAGTTGCCAAGGCCGATCCCCGCTCTGGCTAAAAATACCCAGAGGAATATTTTTTTGATACAGTTGCGGCACAACCAACAAACTGTCAGCATGAAGAAACTTTTTTTTCAGATCTTTAGCGAGCAGTTGATTCAATGCGGCTAAATCGTCTCTGATGACGGCTCTATTATCAAGTAAAGATCCCATAAATCTCACGAGGTCTGGTGCACTAAAATGATTCACTTGAGAATCGGCCAAATAACGCTCAATCAACTCTTCCGCCCCAATTTCTTTAATCTGATGAGACTCTAAAAAATGATTGAGTGCGTCTAGCAGCGCTTGATAAGCCCTTTCAGTGTCAAATAACGTCCGATCAATATCAAACAGAACTGGATGTTTAGCTTCATGGTGTCGCATTTTTTTGCCAGTAATTAATGAAGTAGTCGACAGTGCGTTTAATTCCCGCTTCCAATGAAACTTGAGCTTGCCAATGGAGTGCCTGCCTGGCTTTTTCTGCCGAGGCATAAAGCACCCGGGGATCACCGGGACGATCGGGGAAATGCTTTATCTTGGCCGATTGACCCAAGGCAGTTTCAATCAGATTGACCAACTCCATCACACTCGCCGGCTTTTCAGTTGACAAATTAAAGTAATGATACTGAGTTGGTTGTTTTTGGGCTAAGCTTAAAGCTTCTAAATGAGCGGCAACAATGTCGTCAATATAAACATAATCACGTAGGTGGCCCCCGTCTCCCCAAATGGTTACCAGTTCACCTTGGTGAATTTGTTTGATAAAACGCGGAATAGCATGAGTCTCCGGCTGGTGATGTTCTTCCGGTCCATATAAATTGAAATAACGGAGAGCAATACCGCTAAAACCGTGCGCTTTCACATAAGTATTGAGCAACGCCTCCATGGCCAATTTAGTCGCACCGTAGGGACTGATCGGTAAAGTGCGATCGTCTTCTTTAATTGGAATATTCTGCGGCTCACCATAAATGGCGGCGGAGGAAGAAAAGATAAACGTTTTCAAACCATTCTGCCTCATTGCCTCCAAGACAGATAAGGTGCCGTTGATATTAAAATCAAGATACCTGGCGGGTTTTTTCACTGATTCACCGGCTTCAATTAAACTGGCCAAATGGAAAACTACATCCGCGTCAATGATTTCTTTGAGCATACGTGCTTGATCACGAACATCGGCAACAACAGTCGGATAAATTGGACTTGGTTTCAAGTCAATGTTCTTCACTTGATGACCCGCTTTCACTAAAGCACGAATTAAATGATGCCCTAAAAAACCTGTTCCTCCGGTAACGATTATTTTCATCAGCAAACCTTTCGTCTTTTTATTTTAATTAACTCAAGCAACCCAGTATCCTTGAATAAACATGACTGTATTGATTAGTAATAGACCGATTATACCAATCAACGTGAAGACAAACAGCCAGCGATTTTTTTGCTCGATCAACAAAAAACTCAAGGGAAGACTGGCGGCCGGCAAAAGATAACGACTCATACTTGAAAAAGTACCGATCATTGTTGGTAAAAAGAAAAAAGCGAGCGATAACCAAAAAACATAGCGGGGCATTTTTTTTATTTGCCAACTCCACAGAATCAAACCAAGACCAACCGTCCCTCCAAGAAACTCTTCGACATAGGTCAAATATTTCAAATTAAATGGACACACAGTGAGCAAAATCTTAAAAGCACGCCAAAGTACTTGAGGATAGAGAATGATTGTTTCCGCTTTATCGAGACCGAATTCATGTTGCACATGTAAAAAGTAGAGAGGATCATGATAAACCTGATTTAAGTAAAACATGTAACCAAGTAAACCAAGACTGCCAACAAAACTAAAATAGAAAAGCCGACTCAAATTTTGATAATGAAAAATTTTCTTCGCTTGAGACCAATGTTGGAGTAATCCTCGCTGGGCCAAATAATCATAAATGATCGGCAAAACCAGAAAGACACCGGTGAGTCGCGTTGCCGAGGCGACTAAAGCAACCAAACTCGCCCACCAATATTTTTTTTGCGCCACCAAGTAGAGATTAAGCCAAACAAGCATCACAAACAAACCCTCAGTGTAAACCGCTCCTAAAAAAAGTGAACCGGGTAAACTCAAAAAAGTGATCAAGACAATGAATCTTTGTCGCCAAGAAAAACGCCACAATTTTAAGCTCGCATTGATAAGCAATAGACTAACTAAAGTACTTAGGTTGGAGATCAACAAACCAATAGTGATTAAATTTAGACCGGTGAATTGATGAATTAATTTCAAACTAAACGGAAAAACAGGAAAAAAAGCCTGGATCAAACCGGTACCAAAATAGCCCTGTCTGGCAATCGTCAAGTAATGAACCCCATCAAAATTAGCCCAACTGTAAAGCCAGCGAGGCAAACCGGAAGCAACGAGCATATTAACGTAAGGGAAACTGGGCTGATATTTTAAAAATAAAGGAGCGACATAGGCTAAAAGAAATAAACCCAGGCGCCAAAAAATAAACAGGCCGAACAACCAAAAAATTTCATTTTTTCTAGTTGATCGGAGCGTCACAGTTTTCTCAGTTGGTTGTCTCTTTTGATTTGTCATTTTCCGAGTGATAATATTTTATAAAAAGCATCGTTAAACTGATTAAAGTGAGCCAAAAAATGGTGTTGCCCCACTCTCTTGCCCAAGTGCGTTGGGTGAAACGCGTCCGGACGAGCCAACTGCCTTTATCCAATTGATAGGCAATCCGACCTTGAATTTGATCATTGTTGACGTATTCTAAATGTCGCCAAGATTGGTTGCGACGATCCAAAGATTTAACTTCAGTTTGCCAACCGAGGAAATTCATCGTTGGTTCGACGACCAAACTGGGTTGAACTAAATCAAGCTGATAGTCTCGTTGCGAACCAGACCAATGGTTCACCTTTATTTTCCCTTGACCATCAAGCAAATGTGGCGCCGGTTGCCAATCACCAATCAAGAGATACTTAAATGTTTGAGGCATATTTTCATTTTTGGTGCTGGTTGACTGACCGTAAAGTTCATAATCTAAATTTTGGTGGTGAAAATAGCTTAACGGTCGTGCTTGAAAAACTAACCAATATTGAGCGATGGCCACAATAAGCAAAAACCAAAGCCAACCTTTTTTTAGGTGCGTTAGCAACCAAGCAATTAATGGTAAAGAAGCCAGCGCCCACCACAAAGCCAGCCGCCAAGGAAATTGAATAAAACGTAAAAAACTAATTTTTTGCCAGATTGGTTTGCTCCACCAGGTCATCAAAAATAACAAACTGAAACTTAAACCGGTGAAAAACCAAAACCAACCGGGAGGCCGCTGGTTTTTTTCCGGTTGTTTTAGCCCAGATGATAAGGCAAGACCAAAAGCAAGCAAAAGTGCGCCCAAATTAATCCAACCTAACCAAAAACTTAAAGAGTTGATCTGGCCCGGATAGGAAAAACCAAATTGAAGAGGTGAGTAGATCAGCTCACTCAAACGGGCAAAGTGAAGCAAATAAGCTTTCTGCAAACCGCTGGTGGCAATGACTACTTGATTCATCTCGGCAAGCGCCGGCAACCAAAACCAAAGCGTCAAACCTAAACTGGGCAACAAAATTGTGAAAAAGAAATTTCTCAATCGCCACCAAAGCCGGCGCCAACCTTGACGACTCCAGCTAAACAAGGCCCAAGCCCCTAAAACAAAAACACCGACGAGGACACTCACATTATGAGCCAAGAAAAAAGCGCTGAAAATGGCTATGGGAAAAATGGCCGAAGACCAGTTGATTAAGCGGCTCCGTTTTTGTGCAAAACTATCAATGATAAAAAAGAGCCAGGGCAAAAGTCCATAAACACTGATTTCCCCAATGCTACCACGAAAATAAACCAAATTAATGATATAAGGATTGGCTAAATAAGCCGTTAATAAAAGCGCTTTTTGCCCAAAATTGAATTTCTTTGCCAACAGTTGGCGTAACCAAACAAGCACGCCAAAAGCACCAAAAATAAGCCACGCAAAAGTGATTAATTTGAAACTCGATTCGTAATTTAATCTTAAAAAACTCAGTGGTAGACTGAGTATATTTGCCAAAGGATAATTGTAATTAAAAACGGGATAACCGTAGTGATTGAGCAAATTGGGGGCAAATCGCGGTGGTAGTTGGCCTTCTTTGAGCGCAATTTTGTAATTGGCAAAACGAGCCAAATGATTTTCACCGTCATGAGTATAGGGAAATTGCCGTAATGGCAACCAAAAAGCATGAAAAGTGACGAGAATTAAAACCAGGATTAAGAGAAAATTTTTAAGATTAAAAACAGGGGGTTTTATTTTTCGACTTTGCATCTTTGCTTTATCATTATCTCAAGATTCATGGTTTTGATCGATGAACGACTTGTTCGTAAATGGCGACAGTTGCCTGCACCGTTTTTTGCCAAGTAAACTGTTGACTATGATGAAAAGCTTCGTTAGTCCACTTTTTTCTTTTAATTTTCGTCCAATCAGCCACGGTCTTAATCACTTCGGCCAAATGTTCCGCCTCTCTTTTTCTCAAATAAATGACCTTATCGGCGGCAATTTCAGGAATAGATGAATTATCAAAACTAATGACCACTGTTTTTGCCCGCATCGCCTCCAGAATAGGTAAACCAAACCCTTCGTAAAGTGAAGCATTAACATAAACGAGGCTTTGACTATAAATGGCTGACAAATCTTCCGCTGAATCCACGTTGGTTAAAAATTTGACCCTTTTTTGCACATCACTCAAAGCAATTTGTTTCTCAATCGCCGCCCATTCCGGAATTGGCTGGGGACGAAAATTTTTCCCCACGAGCACCAACTTAAAATTGAAAGGGAGATACTTGAGAGCTTTAATTAAAAAAGGAATATTTTTATTATAATTAATATCGCCGACATAAAGTAAGTAACTCTTTGGCAAGTGATAGCGTCGCGCCACAGATTGCAGCTTTTTCTCTGGCAATAATTGAATTGATGGATTCGGCGCCAAATAAATCGGATGAATTTTCTCAAATGGCACTTTCAAGTAATTCATAATATCTTTTTTTGAATGTTTTGAATCGGTAATAATAGCGGAAACCAGTTTCAATTTGGCCAATTGCGCCAAGAAACGCAAATAACCTTTCATACCCGGTTTGTAAGCCTGAGGAAAAACCAACGGCGTCACATCATGAATCGTGACGACAATTTTTTGACCGAGTTTCAGAGGTAAGGTGTTGAAAAATAAGTCAAAAAACGGGTAGTGAATCAAATCAGCTTGACGGGCTTGACTCACTAACTCAACCTGCTCATTCTCGGCTAAAGCCTGTTGCAACATTTGCGTATAAACACCAATGCCACGTGCGCGATGGGCGTTAGTCAACGGGCTGGTATCAAACTTAACGCTGATTTTTTTTGGCATATAACTCCCATAATTTAAGATAAGCGATCGGGTAAATTAAACCGCTCATTAAAGCAAAAACAAAACCGGCTTGGCCATCAACAAAACCTTTGTGGCGAAAATAAAGACTGATAAAAATTTTCACCGGTTGGAATAAATAATTTTTTAAACCAAAAAACCAGTTAGCGGTCTGACCTTGGTCATACCAATTTTGAGCGATGAAAGAGCTGTAAGTATTAAATTTACGCAGATAATCAGCGAAAGTGGGGCTGGAATAATGGAGTAAATGACCGGCGGCGGTCGCTAATTGGCCGTTAACTACCATCTGCTCATGGACATTTTTTTGCGGTAAGCGCGCGTGACCCCGAAGGTAAAGTCGAATGACCGGATCGGGATATTGCCCTCCCTTTTTTAACCAAGTATTCAAAAAAAGATTTTTTCGTCTTAACCACCAAGCTACCGGTCGATTTGGCTCCAACAAATGAGGATCTTTTTTTAATTGAACAATAAATGCTTTCAATTGAGCATCAACCACTTCATCGGCATCAAGTTGTAAAACGAGAGGAAATTGCGCTTGATCCAAACCCATCTGTTTATTAATGTGAAAATTAAGTTTGTTGGTGGTTTTGATGACCTTGGCATGATAACGCTGAGCAATTTTGACGGTATTATCGGTTGATTGGCCATCAACGATAATGATTTCGTCCGCAAATGAGCGCACACTATCAAGACAGCGGGCTAAATTTTTCGCTTCGTTATGGACCGCTAAAACAACAGAAAGTTTATTTTTCATTTTTAGTGATGATAGATTATAGCAATTTTTTCGGTTTAAAACTGTTTTATTTGCCAAGTCTGTTTTGTCTGCTGCCACTCAAGCAAAATTTTTTCTTTTTGACTGCGATCACTAGCGTGAGCAATAAAGTGATAGCGCCCCACTTGTTGACCGTAACGAAAACCGATGCGATTGGGTAATTGGCGCACATTATGGTTGAGGTAATCATTTGGTTTTAACTTGAGATACCAAGCGAGCAAAATATATTGATAACCGTCCGGATCAACGATAGCCACCGGTCGGTGAGGAAACTGCTTTTCAATCAGTTTCAATTTTTTTGGGAAACCGGCATGATAAAGCGCCACTTGATCGCGGTGATATTGAACAAAAAGTTTCGGCAGATAATTCACAAATGCCAATGCCACAACGAGAGAAAGAATAAAGAAGAGACCGATTCTTTGTTTCGCCTGTAAGTGGATCGCTAACCGATGAATCAACAGCGCCACCACCAATAACCAGAGCCAAAAGAATAAAAGACTCCGAGTGGCGTGAGGGGCATCGACGGTGACACTCGCCGGAGCAAGACTGATTAGACCTAAATAAAGCAAAAGGGTCACTTTATTCGCTGGCAACACTAAATAGTGGTGAAAAAGTGAACGCCAACGATCACGAACAAGATGAGATTGAGGTTGAAATTGCTTTATAAAACTAACGACCAACCAAATCCAAGCAATTAACCCCAGCAGATAAACACTTAAATATAACTGTCCCGTTCCCGGCACCGCATGCCAAGGATGATGAGGGGCGAATACCAAAAAACTGGCCGAAAAGCTGGCCCATAGATGCTGCAAAATCAAGCCCAGATCGTAAATGTAATGGTTACCGAACAGCTTCGTCAACCAACCACCAGGTAAATTTTGACGAAAATGAATAAACTGACTAAAAATGGTCGGATCGGTAAAAATAGTTACACCGCTTTTCTCCACTAACACCGGCCTTAATTGCCACCAGCTCATTAAACCAATCAACAAACTCAAACTCACTGTTGGCAACCATTGGCGCCAAAAACGAAGATCGCGCTCTAATAGAATAAAACCAATGAAAAATGGTAAAAGTAAAAACGGGGTATTGTAAGTAAAAATAGCCAACAGATAAATTAAACCAGCCAAAAGATCAAGTATCAAACGTTTTCTAACCGTTTTAGTTGGCAACCAGAATAAAAACAAACTGAGGACAAAATAGAATAGAGCGACATTTGCTTCATAAGCAAAACGAGAATAAAAAATCGCAAAAGGACTGGTCGCCACCAGTAAAGCAAAAAACAAGGCGCTCAATCGAGGCCAACGAAAAACTTTTTTAGTGAAGAAATAACTCAAGATCACTAATGCCGTCCCAGCGAAAGCGCTCGGCAAACGGACCAACCAATCATGAGCCGGCAAAAAAGAAAACAAACCCACCAATAAGGCGGGATAACCGACTAATTTCCAATCACCAAAAGAACGTAACACCAAGGGCCAACGGACACCCCATTCGTCGACGCCGACGCTTTTCAGCAACAGGGCATTATAAGCCAAAGCGGCTTCGTCTCGATTGAGGATGGGCACTAATTGAGCAAGATGATAAAAACGAGCCGCTAAAGCAAGAAAAATTGTACCTAACAAAAAAAGATATAGGCCTGATCGAGTGATATTTAGATGATGCTTCGGTTGGTTAGACATGAGAGTTTTTTCAGTGACGCCTTTTTCCTTCTTGGTTCTTTTTTTGATTGATAAGACAAACCATCGGTTTAGTTTGGCCAATAGACCTACCGGCGGCCAAAAAACAAAGTGGTTGACGACGAATCTTTTCTTGCCTGATTAAATTAAGCAGTTTTTCTTGGTTACCAGCCAACAAGAAAGGTTGATCGGTGGCAAGAAGCCGATCGAGCGCTAACTTTGGTCGTTGGAATTGAATCTGATCAAACCCGGTCTTTAAAAAATTCTTTTCCGGCCATTGAGCGAATTGAGCCCCATTATAGGAACCATCGGCCATCAGCCAAAGATAAAAACGATCTTCCGGTGGAAAAACCACCACCGCTTGCTTTGCCGGTCGGTGTTGGTAAATTAACTGCGCCAATCTTTGATAGTTAACTTGCCAACTCTGAGCGGAACTGAGGGGATAATGTTTAAAATAGTAATTCACAAAGATGGCAAAATTGGTAATCAAAATTAGAGCAGTGATTAACTTCAGCAAACGACCGTGCCAACCAGCAGACCACTTTTCTAAAGAAACAAAAAAAGTGGCGAGACCAAAACCAATAACAATACTTAAAGGCACGAGCGCATTTAAGGAGCGTAAAGCGTGAGGTACCTCATTAGGTACTGAGGCAGGCAAAAGCGCCATCAACCACCAACCAAGCAAAATTGTCAAAGCGGACCAATTAGTTTTCGCGAGGAGATAAAAACCAAACAATAGGAAAGGTAAAAAGCTGAGTAAAAACAAACCATGAACGCCGGTACTGTGACGCAGATTTGGATCAGCTTGCAGAAAGAGCGTATTCAAGGAACTATTAGCGCTGATATTTTTCGCTAGATCAGTCATCAACAGCCAATAACGATGAAAAAAAAGGCGATCAAGTTTGCTATTCCCCGCTAATTGACGGTAACGATTGCTCTTCAATACACGCGCGCTCGTGTGGGAAGCATCAATGATTGAGTTGGTACTGAGCCGAAATTGCTGGCTCGCTTGATAGAAGGAACTATTTCTCAAAGGTAATAAAATGAGAAAGGTGGCCAATAAACTAAAAAGAATCAAACTAACAGCAAATGCTAAAAAGCGAGAAAAATGTTTCATTTGCCTTATTTGAATTGATTGAGCTTTGAACCAGAAACGCATTTTTAATCCAAGCCCAATCACTAAAACAATGGGCCAAACAAAGCGGGTCGCATAGTAAGTATAAATACTTAAATCACCGACGAAGATAGCCGCCACCAGCCAGTAACGTTTCCATTTGTCGGTCGGTTGAAATAAAAGTAAGAAATAAACCGCTAAAGCTAAAAAAAACTGCGACAAATGAGCCTCAAAAGCGGTGCGAGAAAACAAAAAACTCCAAGGCGAAAAAGAGACCGCCAAGACTGTGCTTAAAAAAAGCCAACGACGCCAAATTTTATTTCGCTTCATCGATTTGAGCCGGTGCCAAGTGGTCAATTTGAGTGCGATCAAACCGGCAATAAAAGCGGTTAAAACACCTGCGAGAGCGGAAACCAATCTTAAAGAAAAAGCCGATAAGCCAAACAATTTAGCACTTAGCCAAGCGGCCCAAAGATAAACAGGTAATTTATAATCTCCATATGAAGGGAAAATCAATTGAAATCCTGACAGGCCGTGCATATCCTTGCCTGTGGCCAACAAAGCTTTTAGGTCAACACTCATGGCCATTTCATCCCAATAGAGACCCCAAGGTATTTTGCCTAAATAAATGAATCGCGCCATTAAGGCCAAAATTACGGCCAACCACAAAATGAGCCAAGACAAATCGTTTTTTTTGTGAGTTGTTTTCATATCGGAGCAAAAACAGTATAACGCAACTCACAAGCCGCTTCCAGCTAAATTAGGTTTATGTTAAACTTAAAAAGCCCATGCCAAGTAAAAATTTAGCCAAAAACCCTGCCCGTGGAACAAATTTTTTCAAAAACAAAATTTACTGGTTTCTATTAAGTCTAATTATTATTCTTGGGTTCGCTTTGCGTTGGCATGATTATGCCTCGTTTCCCAGTGTCACAGAAACAGCCGATGAACAAGCGTGGGCGTGGTTGGGTTCGTCATTGTTGGCCACCGGCCAACCAACAGCTTGGTCACTTTTTCCGGCCTACCAACAACCTCAATTTATCTATCGCCAACTGCCCAACCACGCCCCTTTGGTGAGACCTTTTCTTGATCATCCTCCATTATTCGCCCTGATTCCGGGCACGATGCATTTGCTCCGCACCCAACAATGGACTGATTTTCCTTCCCAAAAAGCAGTTCGATTCCCGATGATTCTCATCGGTACTCTCAATATCTTTCTTTTAGGTTGGGCGCTAAAACTTTATTTCCAGCACCAGCGTGATCAGACAGCCAACCTAATCACCACCCTTCTTTATGCCACGACACCTCTGATCGTTTTTAGCAGTCGTCTGGCGGTGGCCGATAATTTACTCGCTAGTTGGGGCTTACTGAGTTTGGTGGCGGTGAGAAAAAAATGGTTCAAGTTTGCTTATCTGATGGTGATCCTTGCGATTCTGAGTAAAGTTCAGGGTATTTTTATTGCGGCCGGTTTGATCATTTATTTTTGGCTTATTAAGGACAAAAAAAATGCTTGGTGGACTTTTTTTGCTAGTCTGGTTGGCCTGGCTCTATTTTACCTTTATGGTGCTTTCTACAATCAGGCTCTCTTCATTAAAATATTCTTTGGGCAATCTAGTCGCCAGATTGGTTTGATCACTTTGCTGCATCGCTTTGTCTTCCATCCCACTTTGGTGAGCCACTGGTGGCCCACAGCAAGCAAATTAGCTCTTTTCTTTGCCGGTATTTTTCTCCTTTGGAAAAGTAAATTAGACAAAGCTAATCGACTGTTACTGCCTGCCAGTCTGTTTCTCAGTTTTCTCTTGTTGACTCTTGCCGCTGTCGATGAATTGAATATCAATGGTTGGTACGATTACGCTCTTTATCCGATACTATTTTTTGGTGTCAAATTGATTGTCGATGATTTTATCCAGCATAATCAAATTTTAAAAACGTGGTTTGTTTGGTTATGGCTCATTTTGCCCAGTGCGAGATTGATGTTGGCCATTAGGCAACAAACGGCCACTATCGCGCCCACCACCGTGCGCACATTAGTTTTCTTGCCGGCCATGGCTTTTTTGTGGCCCAATAAACAAAAAATCTTCAGCTATTTTGTCATCGCTTTTTTCGTCATTATCAATATTGTGATTGTTTGGCACTTGAAACAGCCGATTTACAGCGACCTAAATTGGCAC
>WFRK01000045.1 GCA_015486535.1 Candidatus Microgenomates bacterium
AACCTTCTCCGTAATAGCACGAAAACCGCTCGTCCAATCCTTTAAAGAAGTATCCAACATCATCAAGTTGATAAATTTGTTACCGACCACACTGAGAAATTTACGGTGCACTCCCCAATCAGCTGGAATACCACCGCCATCAATGTAACGTGAACCGACAACCATCGCCGCCCCGGCATCAATTTGCTCAAGAAAACGGCCAATTTTGTGAACATCATGGGATAAATCGGCATCAAACTCAAACACAACCGTTGATTTTAATTGATCAAACGCTTCTGCCATCCCTTTCAAATAAGCGCCACCGAGACCAGATTTTTTAGGGTTAATTAAAAGATGTAAATTCTGATATTTCTTTTGTAATTGACGAACTACCTCATAGGTTTTATCCGGCGAAGTGTCGTCCACCACTAAAATACTCATTTGCCAATGAGTGATCTTTTTAAACTCGTTTTCTAGAACCTCAATTGTACGCTTAATATTTTCTCGCTCATTATAAGTTGGTAAAATAATTGTTGCTTTTTTCATTTTCTTCGACATAGTTTAAGTTATCCCCTGACAAATTAATCCTCTGTTTTGGCCTCAAGCTTGAGTTCCGCCTCGACCATCAATTTCACTAACTCCGGAAAACTAATGCTTGGTTGCCAATGAAGTTTCTTTTTCGCTTTTGTTGCATCGCCTACGAGCGAGTCCACCTCCGCTGGTCGATCATATGCGGGATTATGTTTGTAAACGGAATGCCAATCATTGATCCCCGCTGCCTGACAACTTAATTGCAAAAACTCTTTTACTGAGTGAGTTTCACCGGTAGCAATAACGTAATCTTCCGGTTTATCTTGCTGCAGCATGAGCCACATTGCCTTAACATAGTCTCGCGCATAACCCCAATCACGTTTGCTCTCAAGATTACCTAGCTCAACATACTGTTGCTTACCTAATTTAATCCGCGCGACCGCGTTGGCAATTTTACGGGTCACGAACTCAAGCCCACGACGGGGCGATTCGTGATTAAACAGAATCCCAGAAACAGCAAAAATATTGAATGACTCACGATAATTGATCGTAATCCAATGACCATAGACTTTTGCCACTCCATAAGGTGAACGGGGATAAAAAGGCGTTGTTTCTCGCTGGGGTACCTCTCTCACTTTACCAAACATCTCGCTTGAACTTGCCTGATAGAATTTTGCTTTGGGATAACCCAATCTGACTGCTTCTAAAACTCGCGTTACTCCCAAAGCGGTAAACTCACCTGTAAGCACAGGCTGTTCCCAACTAGCGGCCACAAAAGATTGCGCCGCTAAATTGTAAACCTCATCCGGCTTAATTCTTTGGATGGCATAAGTCAACGAGTGTTGATCAATTAAGTCACCTGAAACAAGCGTCAATTTGGGATGATGAATTAAGTGTTTGATGCGGGCAAAACTTTGGGTACTGGTCCGACGCGTTAAACCATAAACATGGTAACCTTTATCTAATAAAAATTCAGCTAAATACGAGCCGTCTTGACCAGTGGTACCGGTAATAAATGCTTTCTTCATAAAGTTTCTCTCCAATAGTTTAATACTGTTTTTAAACTTTCTTGCAATGAAACAGACGGCTGCCAGCCTAACTTTTCCAGTTTGGTGACATCTGCTACCATAACATCAATATCAATCGGACGCAAGCGAGCCACATCTGTTTTAATTTTAATCGGTACTTTGGCTAAATCAATCAGCCAATCAACCACTTGCTTCATAGTCACTGCTCGACCACTGCCAATATTATAAACCTCACCCACTTCACCTCGTTGCATTAAAAGATGATAAGCCTTAACGACATCGCGAACATCGGTGAAGTCTCGACGAGCACTCAAATTACCAACTTGCAAAATTTCCTGTTTACCCTTTTCAATTAAAGCGATTTGCTTGGCAAAAGAAGCGATTGAAAAATTCGCCGTTTGCCGAGCGCCAATATGGGCAAACGGACGGACGCGAATAATTTGTTGTTTATAAGCCTTAAACCAAGTATAAGCTAACATGTCCTGGGTAATTTTCGAAACGGCATAAGGATTAACTGGCCGAAATGGGTGCTGCTCATTGATGGGTAGCTCGCCCTTCAAACTAGCACCGTACTCGTCAGCCGAACCAACGATCAATATTTTTGAGTGTAAATTGAGCTCTTGTAGAGAAACTAATAAACTGAGTTGTAATTTAATATTATTATCAAGTATCTGCTGCAATCGGATAAAACTGTCACCCACACTGGCAATCGAAGCCAAATGATAAATATACCGAGGAGAAAGTTGTTTAAGCAATTTTTTCGTCGCTAGTTGATCGGTCAAATCAATTTGGTGAATTTGGGTGGCGGGCAATTGAGCGAGAAACCAATCATCAACTTGGCCGTAACTCGTCAAATGGATCTGCCGATAACCAAGCGTTTGCAGATAAGTCAACAAGTGAGAACCAACAAAACCGGTCCCGCCGGTAATGAGCACAGTTGCTTCTCTGTTATTTAGATTTTGCTCGCTCATAAGATGGTACCTTTACACTCTTACCGATGGCAAGGTAATTAAAACCCCATTTTTGCACTTGCTGGATGTCAAGTTGATTACGCGCATCGATGAGCCATTGCGGTTTATTTTTTTGCCTTATTTTGCCGTAATCAAACTGGACAATCTCTGGCCACTCAATTAAAACAAAGATGACATCAACATTTTCAAGTGCTGCCTCAATGGTTTTTAATTGCTGAAAATTATCAAGTTGAGGTAAACCAAATTCAAGCCAACTTGCTTTTGGATCATAGCCAACTACTTCAGCCCCTTTTTCGATTAACAGAGGAATGACCTTAGTGCTTGGCGCCACCCGCATATCGTTTGTGTTTGGCTTGAATGATAAACCTAAAACAGCCACTTTTTTATGCTCAAAGCCACCAATCAATTTTTCATAATGATCCAGCAATTTCGCGATACGTGTTTCGTTTAAAGCATCAATTTTATTAAACAAATTATCGGCTTCTCCAACTGTCCGTGAATAAGCCGCTAATTCCTTGACGTCTTTTGGGAAACATGAGCCACCATAACCAAAACCGGGATACCAATAATGGGCACCGATGCGTTGGTCATAACCAATAGCCTTAATCACCTCATCGATATCCGCACCATTTTTTTCACATAAATCGGCCAATTGATTAGCAAAAGTAATCCGCGTCGCCAAAAAATTATTCGCCGCATATTTAGCCATTTGAGCTGATTCTGGAGAAATCTTAACAATTGGCGCCCCAAATGGTTGGTGCAATGCCTCTAGAACTTGAAAAACAAATGGATCTGTTGCCCCAATGACAATTCTATCCGGCTTTAAAGTATCGGCAACAGCCGTGCCTTCCTTCAAAAATTCGGGCAAGGAAGCGAGATAAAAATGACGTTTTGTTTTAGTCTTAATCGCTTCGGCCACCTTAGCCAATGTTCCTGGCGGGACGGTCGATTTTACGACCACAATTGCGTCTTGCTTTAGATAAGGTGCCAAACTGACACTCGCGGCCAGAACATATTTTAAATCAGCATTACCTGATGGAGCGGAAGGAGTGCCAACGGCAATGAGAATCACGTCTGCTTGACTGATGGCTTTTTGGTAATTCGTGGTAAATTTAAGACGACCAGTCTTTTGGGTTTTTTGCAATAATTCTGCCAATCCCGGTTCAAAAAAAGGTATTTGAGAATCTTTCAGCAAGTCAATTTTATGTTTATCAATGTCCAATCCATAAACTTGATTGCCAAAATGGGCATAAACTGCCGCTGAAACCACTCCCACAAAACCGGTGCCAATAATGGTAAGATTTAGAGAACGTGTTGATTGGGAAACTGACATAAATACTTTCGTTACTACAAAATAATAAACTAGCTATGTTACCTCACAAATCTCAGCTCATCAGTCTCATGCTTATCGCCTTTTGGTTGTTAACATACAATACGCTAGATTATCAATTGACTGAACGTTTTTTGCAAGTACCAGAGTTTACCACTGTCAGCCTGGCCGCCTTGCCAGAAATTCCTATTTCAAATCAAAAAATCCGCGCTGTTTCAGTTCAAAATTCTTCTAGTAATAGTACGGAAAATAGACCAACCGCTTCCATTTCTGCGACCAGTGCTTTAGTTTATGATGTTCGATCGGGCACAGAACTGATTCGCAAAGATATTGATCGAAAAATGGCCCCGGCATCAACGACAAAATTGATGACGGCACTGGTTGCTTTAAAAACCTACTCCCCTGAAACTTTGTTGAAATTCTCCGCGAGCGATTTTCGTTTTGGTTATAATCATGATTTCCAAGTTGGTGAAGAGTTAACTGTCAAAGATTTAATTACCGCTATGTTGGTTGAATCGGCCAATGAAGCCGCCTTTAATTTAGCTCATAACTATCCAACCGGTGAAACCGGTTTTGTCAAAGCGATGAACGAAACAGCGCAAAAAATGGGTTTGACCGAAACTCATTTTACCAATCCAGCTGGTTTCGATAATCCGCAACATTATTCTAGCGCGCGTGATTTAAATCATTTGGCCCTGGCAGCAACGGCCAATCCATTGCTAAAACAGATTGTTAAACTAAAGAAAACCGAAGTCGATGATTTTTCTCATCGTTTGAATCATCGGTTAACATCGACAAATAAACTGCTGCTTTATAATCCTCAAGTTGTTGGGGTAAAGACAGGAACAACTCCACTGGCAAAGGAAGTCTTGATCACTCAATTTAAACTTGATCATCAACGATTACTGCAAATAGTCGTGATGGGCAGTGAAGATCGCTACGACGACACTCTCAAGCTATATAACTTAGCTTTACGTCGTTATCGTTGGCTCAGTGCGAGACAGTTGATCAAAACTTTGATCACTCATTAAAATTACTTCTTTATCTTGGCGCACCTATTTTGACTCTATAATTGCTTTTTTAATTACAATTTTTTCGCCAAATGATAATTTCATTTCGTCATCCTTGTCTTTAATTTGTCTTGTTTTTTAATACATCAATTTTATCAATAAAATCCTCTATTTCTTTTTCTTCTGTTCTGTTACTCTTTGGCTATCATGTTGCATGTTGGCTTTGGCCAAAGTCTTTAATGATAATTCAGCTAGTTGCGCCGGCGGCAGCGCCGCCGGCGCATCCATCACCGACGTTTTGCCGGATGACGTCATCGGAAAAGCAATCACTTCTTTCAGTGAAGTCTCGCCCGCCAACAACATCACCAATCGATCAAGACCGAGAGCAATTCCTCCATGAGGTGGCGTCCCAACCGCAAAAGCGCGTAACATATGACCCACCGAAGCTTCTATTTCCTCATCCGAATAACCCATAATCTTAAAAGTGGCTCGTAATACTTCCGGCTGATGGGCGCGAATGCTACCGCCACCAACTTCATAACCGTTGCAAACAAGGTCATATTGGGCCGTCAGAATTTGTTCAATCTGCTCACCCGCTAAATGGTCAGCGAGAAATTGTTCCTGAGGTTGACTAAATGGATTATGCGTAAACGTCCAACCGGATTTACCATCTCTCACTTCTGCCTCATCATTTTCGTCAACTTTTTTGAAAAAAGGGAAATCTATCACCCAGGCGAAGGCGAGCTTGCCAGCGGCTTTATCTGCCGCCGAGCGAAGATCAAATTTGTCCGCCCCAAACCGTTTCAAGGCCTGTTGATAGGTGATAATAGGGAATTTTTCATCCTTCAATTGACCACCCACTTGCTGAATGGCTGCCTTAACCATTGATTCAACTGTCTCCATCACCATCGATTGATCGACAAAACTCATCTCCAAATCAACTTGTGTATGTTCAAAACCGCGATCAGCCCGCAAATCTTCATCGCGAATACAACGAGCCAGCTGGAAGTAACGTTCAAATCCGGCCGTCATTAAGAGTTGTTTGTATTGCTGTGGACTCTGAGGTAGAGCATAAAATTTTCCCGGGTTAAGCCGACTGGGCACAATGAAATCGCGCGAACCTTCTTTTGTTGACTTCGTCAACATGGGCGTTTCAATCTCAACAAAGTCTCGGGCAAATAACTCCGTCCGAATCGCTTGCGCCAAGCGGGAACGCAAGTGCAAATTTTTTTGCAGTCTCGCTCGTCGCAGATCCAGATAACGATATTTTAAACGCATTTCCTCGTTAATCTCATAGCCATTACCTGCAATAGGAATAGGCAGCTCACGTGAACGATTGAGAATTTGATAATCAAGCACTTCAATTTCAATGGTGCCGGTGGCAAGATCAGCATTGATTAATTTTTCCGGTCTTTTTTTTACTTTGCCATGGATCCACAAAACCGATTCCGGAGTCACTTCGGATAATTGCTGGTAACCAACGCATTGCACTTTACCGGTGCGATCTCTTAAATCAACAAAAGTAATTTTGCCATGATCGCGCTTGGCATCAACCCAACCGAATAAATCTACCTCCTCGTCAATTTTTTTAGGTGTCTGGACAATCAACGTTCTTTTAGCTTGAGGGGAAACTTTTTTTTCTGTCATTGATCCTTATTATGCCATCGTTTTCCGATAAATTAAGCGGTAATTTGCTTACGCATCTAATTTACTCATTTTAGCTTTTGCTCAATTTTACCGCCGTGGCCACTAATTGGACTTTTGTTTGTCCCCGCCATTCATTATTTTCCATCGTACCAAGCACATCAACTAGTTGCCCAATCTTGAACTGATTTATTTTTTCTCCTGCGCGCCACCAAAGCAACTCAATTAACTGAGAATTTGAAGAAGATTGAGTTTTGTTTTTCACTCCACTCAAAATAAGTTTTAGATGTTTTTGATCTGCGCCAATTGTTTTCAAAGTGACAATTTTTAAATTTTGAAAAATAAAAAGCGGCCTTGGATTAGCCATACCAAATGGGGCGAAACGATTAATCGCTTCTACAGTTGCCGGATTAATCAAGTCGAAAGGCAAAATCGCCTCGGCAGATTTTTGTGATATGAGCAAGGTTTCGTCGATTGTTTGATCCGCTAATTGCAGGAGAGCCGTTTTGAACTTTTCCAATCGATCTATTTTCAAACCAAAGCCGGCTGCCATCGGATGACCACCAACTTCTAATAATTCTCTCTCTACTTGACGTAACAACTCAGTGATATGAATGCCGGGCAGAGAACGAGCACTGCCTTTAGCAAGACCATCATCCCCCAAAGCAATTACTAAAGCCGGGCGAGAAAATTCCTGCACTAAACGCCCTGCAATCAAACCAATGACTCCTTCATGAAAATTTTCTGAAGCAACAATAATTAGTTTTTGCTTGTCCAAATGGTTTTGCTTCACTAACTGCAATGCTTCGGCGTAAGCCTCGCTCGTCAGATGCTGTCGTTCGCTATTCGTATCCGCTAAAACTTGCGCGCGCTGAATGACCTTAACGACCGAAGTCGAACATAATAAACGCAACGCGTCTAAACCGTGAGCTAATCGACCCAAAGCATTAATTCGTGGCGCCAAACGAAAACCGACGGTCATTTCATCAATCGATGCATTTTTTTTCACACCCGCTTGCTTAATTAAGGCCTGCAAACCAATATTTTTCGTTTGGCGCAGTTGACGCAAACCATGATAGGCAAAGCTACGATTCGCCCCTAATAACGGTACTTGATCGGCAATCGTTGCCATCCCCGCCAAATCAAGTAATTGATTGACTGCAAATGAAGATTTTAACTCTACTACTAATTGGCGCATTGCCATCCAAGCAACCGAAGCACCACAAAGTTTAGTTGAATGAATAATGATCTCAGCCAAGGGATATGAAACCCGTTTCTTTTTCGACCCATTAGCGCCAACTTTTTTTGGCTGATGATGATCGGTAATAATTAAGTCCACACCGGCCTGGTGTAATAATAAAGCCGGTTGATGAGCGACAATACCGTTGTCTACCGTAATGACCAGATTCGGCTTTAATGCCAATAGATCAGCCAAGCTTTTTTGACTTAATCCATAGCCATGCTTTTGACGCAAGGGAATAAAAGGAACGACATTGAGACCAAG
The DNA here is from genome assembly GCA_015486535.1 of Candidatus Microgenomates bacterium. Lineage (GTDB taxonomy): Bacteria > Patescibacteriota > Microgenomatia > UBA1400 > PJMF01 > WFTH01. The sequence goes on from WFRK01000045.1 coordinate 7,998, forward strand.
AGTGTGCAGTGTTTGCCACATAATGGCACTCGCACTAATGCCATCCACGTCATAATCACCAAAAATGACGACTTTTTCCTGTTTCGCTTGGGCTTTTTTGATACGCGCCGCAAATTGATGCAAAGAAGTTAAACTTAAACCGACTTCGCTCAGAGTCAATTCGTCCGGTCGTTTCGGCTGAAAAAAATCTTTAGCCGTCTTAATTTTTCGATTAAGCAAGAGGAGAGATTCTAAGTCCATCAAATTTTTAGGAACTTGTTTATTGAGAAGTTGCCAACCAGATTGCATAAAATTAATCTTACACTAAAAAGGTGGCTTTTTTCCTAGCAGATTTTTTATTTTTGGAGGAAGATTTGCTTTGACAGCCAACCCTCCAACCTCTTATAATAAGCAAATGACTTCTCAACTGGCATTCAATCACGAAACTTTGTTTATTTTAGATCGACTCACCCAAGCGGGTCACGAGGCTTACTTGGTTGGTGGTACGGTGCGTGATCTATTACTCGAGACAAAAAAAAGACAGCCAAATGAAGTGGCTCAGCTGAGTCCGTTGGTTGATCAAGACATTGCCACCGATGCCAAACCTGAAGAGATCATGCAACTTTTCCCAGAGGCATTTTATGAGAATAAATTTGGTACTGTCAGTCTCAGTTATGAACACCTTTGGCAATCAATGCAGGTAACATCAACTTACCAACAAAATTTTTATCAAAATAATAAGCGATTTTTTGAATCAAAACGGAAGGGAAAAATTATTGACCTGAAAAAAGCCACGAAAATTCACAGCTCACTCACCACAAAAAAAATAAAGCAATCTCAAAAGCAAGAAACAATTTCGTCCGAACCAATCCAAGCAAAATGGAACAAAAGTTTGCCTTTATTTGAGCTCACAACATTTCGTTCTCAAGAAGAATACGTTAATAGCCACAGACGGCCAAGCAGTTTAAGTTGGGGGGAAAGTATCGAGGAAGATCTTGAGCGACGTGACTTCACCATTAACGCCATTGCTTTGAAGCTAGATGAGTCGGCACTAACAAGTTGGAAAAAACAATTTACCTTAGCAAAAGTCGATCAACAAGCAGTGGTGCTTCCTTATCAACTAATTGATCAACATCAGGGTCTTGATGATCTCGAGCAACATTTAATTCGGACTGTGGGCCAACCAAGTGAACGCTTTCAAGAAGATGCTTTACGTATGCTACGCGCGATTCGTTTTTCCGTACAACTTAACTTTCAAATCGAACCGGCTACGTTGAAAGCAATCAGTCACCAAGCTCATTTAATTCAACATATCAGTTGGGAACGCATTCGGGATGAATTTCTTAAAATGTTGACCAGTGCGCAACCACAAAAGGCAATCGTGCTAATGGATCGAACTCATCTCCTGTCATATATTTTGCCTGAATTAATAAAAACCAAGGGGGTAGAACAAGCTGGTCATCACACAACCGACGTCTGGACCCACAGTCTCGCCGCTCTGCAAACCTGTCCCTCGAACGATGCGTTGGTGAAATTGGCAGCTTTACTACATGATATCGCTAAACCACAAACGCAAAAGATTGATCAATCCGGTCACATCAGTTTTTACAATCATGAAGTGATTGGCGCCAGAGTGGCAAAAAAAATTGGTCAACGTTTAAGGCTATCCAAGAAAGAACAAAATCGGCTTTTTACTTTAGTGCGATTCCATATGTTCCATTATCAGCCACAAAATAGTGACGCTTCCGTCAGGCGATTTATGCGGCAAGTTGGTTTGGAAAATATCGATGATATTCTCGATTTACGTGAAGGCGATCGTCTTGGATCAGGTGCAAAGAAAACCAGTTGGCGATTAGAAGAGTTTAAGCAACGCATGATTGTTCAACTCAATCAACCGATGAGCATCACTGATTTAGCCATCGACGGTCACGATTTGATAGAAAAATTTAATTTGACACCCGGACGAAAAATTGGCCAAGTGCTGCAACAACTTTTTCAACAAGTATTGGAGGATCCCACTCTTAATAAAAAAGAGCTTCTACTGAAACAAGCCCAAAAAATACTGGCAAAATCTTCATAAAAAAGTCTTAGTTTCTTTTTTTCGCTCTTCTCTGCTTCCATCGTTTGGCGCTATCTTCCCATAAAAGTAAAAGCGGCACCGCTACGAATGGGGACGAATAGGTACCAGTGATCGCCCCAATCAAAAGTGCTAAAGAGAAATTACGGATCGTCTCACCACCAAGAAGAAATAAGGCAGCTAACATAATGATGATCGTGACCGAATTGTTAATGGAACGCGAGAAAGTCTCCAATACGGCTGAATCGGCTAAACGTTTGATATCATAGCGACCATATTTTTTCTTTAGTTCCCTGATTCGGTCAAAAACAACGATGGTGTCGTGGACTGAAAATGATAGGGTTGTCAATAAGGCGGTGACAAATAAGACATCAACCTCAATATGATAGAAGTGACCCAGGAGAGAAAAGGCACCCAATAGAATAAGACTGTCATGGAACATGGCTAAGACGGCGGAAACACCATATTTCAACTCATTAAATTGATGCCAAACATAAAGCGTAATGATAACGGCGACAAGTAATACCGCTGTTAAAGTTTTAAAAAGTAGTTCTCGACTCAAAGTCGGTCCGATTGTTTCAAAACGAAGTACTTCTAACTTACCCCAACGCTGACTAATTAAATTCGTGACCCGATTCTTTAATTGGTTGTCAACCGGCTTCGATTTGATTAAATATTGTTCTGGACCGGAACTTTGTAAACGTTCGATAGGTAAAACGTTGTCTAGCAATTGATTCGCTGTTTGCGTATTAAATTGGTTTGGTTTTCGCTCAAAACGAATTTCCATCAAGGAACCACCGGTAAAATCAATACCCGGTTGTAAACCAAAGACAATCAGAGAATAAATTCCCGGTATTAGAAATATAGCGGAAAAACAGAAATAGAACCAATAGTACTTAAAAATTTTCATCTTTGTTTCCCCTCAAACATCAGCCGCATTAAAGTACGAGTAATCACCACGCCAGAAATAAGACCCAAAATGACACCAATGAGTAAAGTAATCCCAAAACCTCGCACCAAACCAGAAGTGCTTAAAAAAGGAAAATTGGCTGGGTTAATCAGCACCAAAGCAGTGAGAATTGTGGTTACATTCGCATCTTTGATGCTGTCCCAAGCACGACCAAAACCCAATTCTAAAGCAATATCATAAGCTTTGCCGGCACGCAGCTCCTCCTTAATTCTTTCAAAAATAAGAATGTTGGCATCAACGGCCATGCCGATAGATAAAATCAAACCGGCAATGCCAGGCAAGGTTAAGGTGACATGCATTGATTTATAAATAGCCACCGTCAAAATTGCGTAGATAAACAAAGCTAAATCAGCCACAAATCCATATTTACCATAAATTGCCACCATAAAGAACATCACTAAAGCGAGACCAATCAAACCAGCTCTAATGCTATCCATCACCGCTTGTTGACCTAGGCTGGCACCGAGTTGACGTTGTTCTAATACTTTAATTGGCACTGGTAAAGCGCCAGCGTTGAGTTGAATACTTAAATTTTTCGCTTCCTCAACGGTAAATTGCCCGGTAATAACTGCTTGCCCACCGATAATCGGTGTTGAAATGACCGGCGCCGTGACGACTTTGTTATCAAGCAAAATCGCCAATCTTTTGCCGGTATTCTCTTTCGTCACTTTGGCAAAAGTTTTCGCCCCCTCGGGGTTGAAACTAATCGCTACCCGCGGCTTACCGGTATTGGGATCAAAATCTAAACGCGCCTTTTCAAGATCTTTACCGGTCAGACCGATCGGCTTAAATTGGATCAGCTCCGCTGCTGTCGTGGCTTGCTTTTGTTCTGCCGGCGGTGAGACTAGCTGCATCAGAGCAAATTCTAATTTGGCCGTTCGACCAACAAGATTGAGCGCTTCGGTTGAATCTTTTACTCCGGGCAGTTCAACAATGATGCGATATTGATCATCCTTCTTTGCTGTTTGAACATTCGGCTCGCTGATACCATAAGCATCAACTCGTCGGAGAATAATTTCTTTGGCTGATTCAATGGCATCATTTCTATCTTGAGAGGGAATCTGACTCATATCGGCTTGAAGCACTACCTGCATGCCACCTT
>WFRK01000046.1 GCA_015486535.1 Candidatus Microgenomates bacterium
CAAAGATACTTTTGTCAAAATGCATCAAGATAATCTCGTTTATCGGGATTTAAGACTAGTGAACTACTGTCCCAAGTGTGGCACGGGTTTTAGCGAGCTTGAGGTTAATCACGAAGATAGACTGTCAAAACTTTATTATATTCAATATGGTCCGTTTGTTGTTGCTACCACCAGACCGGAAACCATCTTTGGTGATACTGCCGTGGCGGTTAATCCAAACGATAAAAGATATCAAAAGTACATTGGTCAGGAAATTGAAGTAGATTATTTGATTGAAAAGAGAAAAATCAAAGTGGTGGCTGATCAATACGTTGATATGGAGTTTGGTACCGGAGCAGTCAAAATCACCCCGCTTCACGACCCCAATGACTACGCGCTTTGGCAAAGACATAAAGATGAGCTGGAAACTCCCAGACAAGTGATTGACTATCAAGGTAGACTGAATCAGTGGGCGGGCAAATATCAAGGCCTCAAGGCTCATATCGCCAGAGACCAAATTGTTAAAGACCTGGATCAAAAAGGTTTGCTTGTTAAGATAGACAACAAATACAAAAACAATGTCGGTGTCTGCTACCGCTGCAAAACAACGATTGAACCTCTGCCGCTACCACAGTTTTACATCAAGGTAAAAACACTGGTCGCTCCGGTTTTACAAGGCCTAAAGAAAAAGGACTTTATCGTTCACGGCGCCGGTTATGACAAAATCTTAAAACACTGGCTGGAAATTCTTCAAGATTGGAATATTAGTCGCCAGATTGTTTGGGGTATTCGCATTCCTGTCTGGTATAGCGTTAAAAAAAATCAAGATATGGCGATCACGTTCATTAATCAAAAAGGCGAAAGGATCTCGGGAAAAATTGCTGAACTGCTGAAAAACTATTCGATATCCCAAATCCAAGCTGGTCTCCAAGAGCTTAAGGCTCCGGTTGAAGCTGAGTATGTTGTTGCCAAAGAAAATCCAGACAGCCAAGAGTATCTGCAAGAAACAGACACTTTTGACACCTGGTTTTCATCCGGCCAGTGGCCCATCACCACCTTGAAAGCCAAGGGTGGAGCTGATTTTAAACGTTTTTACCCCACTCAAGTGATGGAAACAGCTTATGATATTTTAATGTTTTGGGTGATGCGCATGCTCATGTTCGGCTACTACTTAACTGGAGAAACTCCATTTAAAGACATATATTTACATGGTCTAATCAGAGACGCTAAAGGCTTAAAGATGAGTAAAAGTAAGGGTAATGTGACTGACCCGCTAGAAATTGTTTCTCGCTACGGAGCGGATGCTTTAAGGATGGCCTTAGTGATTCGCTCTACTGCAGGACAAGACAAATCTGTGTCCGAGGGTGATTTTAAATCAGCTCGTAATTTTACCAACAAAATTTGGAATGCCGCTCGTTATGTGATTGAGTTCGCTCCCAAATTAGACCAATCGAAAACAAAAAAAGATAATCCGGATTTTAGTCAACATTTAAACAAGATCGTCACTCAAGTGACTCAAAATTTACTGGATTTACGAGTTGGCATGGCAGCTGATTACGTTTATGGCCAATTTTGGCACTGGTACTGCGATCGTCAATTAGAGGCTTATAAGCAGGGCGAACTCGGTTATCAGCAATTGCTTGACGGTCTGATTATTTTCTTAAAACTGCTTCACCCTTTTCTTCCTTTTGTCACCGAAGCAATTTGGCAAGAATTGTTGAAGAAAAAACTAGTCAAAGAACCATTGCTTATATTGGTCAGCTGGCCTAACACAACCGGAGTATGAAGAAGATAATTAATTTGAGCTTAGTGCTAATTTATTTTGGGATTAATCTTTTCCAGTTCGGGTGGTATTACTTAAAAAGTCGACCAACTTTTTTTATTATTCTCGGTCTGACATTGATGATCCTTTTTGGCAGCAGCCGAAGCTTTTACCGATCCAATTTAATTCATTTGAGTCAATCGCAAAAAAATAATTCGATCATTCTCACCAGGAAACAAAAAAATAAACTCATTAAACAACTTAATTGGCTATTGCCTCAATCAAAGGCAGCGATCAATCTAGAAAACAGACTGATTTACTTATCAATTAATTGATAAGTAATCAAAATAAACCAATATCATTACTTTCAAATCATTTATTTTCCCGAAGCCGCTCCCGCCTCACTTTTATCTTTAGTTTTAGAATTAGTGTTTTCTTTATTTTCAGTTGCTGTCGTTTGACCTTCTCCTTCAGTCGCTCCTTCGGTCTCACCCGTTTCAGCTTCCACTGTCTCCTCCGGCTCTTCCACCTTTTCTTCCTCTACCGCTTGTAAAATCACCACCGGTTTATCAAGATCAGCCTCCTCTACCAAAAGAGTAATTTTTTCTTGATCGTAGTTTAGCTCGGCAAGTGTAATCATTTTCCCTTCTTCATCCAAGCCACTGACATCAACAATGATTTTTTCAGGAATGTCTTCCGGTAAAGCTTTGATTTTGACACTATCGCGAATTAACTCCAAAACGGTATTGGGCACATTCGTTTCTCCTACCAACTCAATGGCCACTTCAGTTTCAACCGCTTCTTTAAGATTAACGCGCATCAACTCAATGTGTCTGATAACATTAGACACAGGGTGTCGATCAACATTAACCACCAAAACCGGCACAACCGACTGGTTATCTATTTTTAAATAAACCAAACCCAGCTCGCCATGATGGCGCACTAATTCTTTTTGAAATTCTCGCTCGGTTAGACTAACTGCCTTCGATGCTTTTGCTTGACCAAAAATATTGGCGGGAATAAAACCGTCTCGGCGTAAACGCTTCACTTTTTTACCCATCAATGTGCGCGGTTGCGCCTTTAAAATAATTTTTTTTGATTTATTCGTCATAAATTCCTCCCCAAGCTTGTTATTAACCTATTGATTAAAGAGGCCTCATTATACCAGAGTTGTGCTTGTTTTGAATTGGCTATTTTGCGTCATTGTCTTATTTAAGTAGATTTTCATCACCTAAAATTTTAATGCATAAAGTAAATTTTTATTTTGATAACCAGTGAAAATAATCCGATTCCCAAGTACTTTCGCTTTTGGAGCAATAATTTTCGGCTTAAACCCAAGTTGGTTATCAATTTCTAACTGATAAGCATCATCTTTACTACCAGGTTGATTTTGATCGAAGAATAGATAGGAAAATGGTTGTTCATTCGGTAACGGCGTGATAAATTTAACGATTAATTTCTTTTCACTATTAATCGGTACTTGGATAAAAAAAGAAACAATTTTATTTTTAACTGTTTTCTTTATTTCCAAGGGTAATGTTTTGCCATCAAAAACCACCTTAATACCGCTGGTTGATACCGGTAAGAAAATGCGCACATAACTTTTATAATCTCCCTTAGGCCAAGCATTCGTTTGCGCCAGATTGGTATAACTGATAATTCGCCGATGAAGCGCCTGATGATTCTTTAATTTGATAAACTGCTTGATTGAACGCTTGAGAAAGAAGTTAGCTTTATTTACCCCAACATTCGCTTCCACTTGACTTAAGTTATCAATTTGACAACTGACGTTGTGAAACAGGCGTGGACATTCCGGCGCTAAAATATCCCCAGACCAAAGAAGACTGTTGAAGACTTTTTGATTACTTGGTTTGAAATCATTTAGCAAAACATGTTGCTCTGTTAATAATTGACTAAAACGGTTAATGAGACTGGCGCCGGTTTCTTTTTGGAGAGTGGTAATTTTTTGTAAAAATGCTTTCACTAAAGTAACCGAGTATTTTTCTTTGGTTTTGTTTGCTTTATCTTTAATGCCGGCATGAAAAAGCAGTTTTTCATCGAGATTTTTCGCAGTCACAACCTCATTATATTGCTTTAAATCGAGTTCACCTACAACTGATAGCAAATGACTTAAAGCAACATTATCAAGAGCGATCACCCCATCAATTTTTTGATTCAAGCCTTTTTGAACAAACCATGCAAGCTGTTTGGCGCTAATTGAAAAATTTGCATACCAATTCGCATCTCTAAAAAACCAACGTTTCTCACCCAAATATTTACTGATTTCTGCCGGTGCAATCACCTCACCGCCAAGATTCTGGTCAACCTGAGCACTATCAAATGGTTGGTAAGAAACCATTTTTCCCTGATTAAACACCACTAAAGCGGCAACGCTGATAAAACCACCCGTTGGTCTCAACTCATTGTTGTCTTGAAAAATAATCAGGTATTGTTTGCGACCGGTCACACCAACGAGGTCGTTTAAAATTGGGCTAACCTTTTGGCCAATAAGGATTTGTTTTTGCTCTTGCCTTAGTCTTGCCTCCAAATCGCTAATGCGCTCATTGCTTAAATTGACCTCCAGACCGGTATTATTAAGACTGAGTAAGAGTGCGCCGATTAACTTATTAATATGATCTGGGACATTTCGATCAAAATCAACAAACGGCCGCCACGACTGACCTTGAAGATTAAAAGTTTGCCGCATAAATTCATTTTCCTGTCTTTCTAGTTGCTGATTTAATTTATGAAGCTGACTGAAATTTTGTGTAAATGATAAAAGAGATTTAGCTTGATCGATCGTATTATTTTTAATAATTTTATTATAAATATCTGTTTGTGTGGCTAAAAAATCCAGTCCTTTTTTATCCAGCTTAATCGTTGTTATCGGCGCGCTACTTGCAGATGATAGAAGCTGATTGAGTTGATTCTTAAACTGACTAAAACTAAAAATAAAAATAAGCCAAAGAGTTAAAATGGTCAAACCGAGACTGGTTAAAATTAAACCAGCAAAAAACAAAAATCGCTTATGCTTGTTTTTCAACAAGCCTTTTTTTTCTGCTTGAGTCAGCGTCTCAACATAATCATGTTTATCAATTTTTCTTGAAGCACCGATCGATTTAATAATTTCTTCATTAAGATCAAATTGATGATCTGATCTTTTATGCTTGTCAATCTGCATTAGTTTACGCAGATCCTTTCGAGATGTTGACGCTGGGGTTTTCGTTTCCATTAAACTCGAATTATCTTGGTTGAGCCGGTCGAGTTGATTTAAGCGTGAATTAATTTCTTTAAAAACTGGCGCACCTAAATTTTGCACTAATAGTTTGATGCCGGCACGAAGATTGCTTTTGATCTTAACAATGTGAGCCGTACGCAACCAATCAATTTCCCGCTCTCTCAAAGATTGCTTTTTTATTTTAAGAGAACGATGATAATAAACTTCGTAAACTCGCTTAAAAAGACCAATAAATTCAGTTGCGGTTAAATCAGTTGTGTTTTCAACCAATACCACTCCACTTTGATGGGGTTGGAGAGATAACTTAATGACAGTCTGATAAAAATCATTGATGAGAATCTGCTTCATTCTCGCATTTGGATTAATCAACCAAGCATTATTGAGTTGACTAATGATTAAAGATAGTGAGCCAATGCTTAAGTAATTAAGATAAGGATCAATAACCTCAAAACCAAGAATAATTTGAACAAAATTCAGTTTATTTTTAATGGCCGTCAACCATTTTTTTTGTTTGGTTAGAAACACTTCAAACGGCTGATAAACACGATCATTTGTAACCAAATCAGCAGGAACGTTTAGAGTGATAATTAACGGTGCGCTCAATTGGTTTAACCAACGCAACTTATCTGTTCTTAATTCAAGAATGTCTGCCTCTGCCACCAACCAAACAATTTTATAATAACCTTTCTCTTGAAAATTGTTCTCAAGTTTGGCTAATGTTTTAAATTGAAACTGAACCTCTGTTTCAATTTGACTTAAACTAACTTTAAAATTGTTTAATAAATCAATGTCGCGACTGACGACTAATATCTGCAGTTGTTGGGCAAGCAACTTCGTTTTCATAGAATAACTTTTGGGTTGATCGGGTTATTATAACGCAAAAGCGAGCGCTTATTTGAGCGCCTGATTATCCAAAGCTTGATTCACCATTGCGTCTGCCGCTTGATTATCGCCTCTTAAAACATGTTTTAAATGATGGGCGACACCGAGTTGGTCAAGTTTTGACCAGGCTTGCTGCGCCAACTGAAGCAAGTTAGAATCTTTTACGCGCCAGCGACGATTAATTTGTTCCACGACTAATTTTGAGTCTAAGAACCAGTCAATCCGATCTACCTGAGGTCGGTGAATCAGAAACCAGTTGATTGAATCAATCAGGGCGCGATATTCGGCAACATTATTGGTGGTCAAACCAATAAACTTACCTTGCTGATAAATTATTTGTTTGCTTTTGTAGATTACCACCCCGGTCGCCGCTGGACCCGGATTGCCTCTCGAACCACCATCTGTAAAAACCTGATAAATTATCATTTTAATTTAATCACCAAACGGCGATTTAATCCCTCCCCATGAGAGACGCTCTCTAAATCAGCAAAGTCTTCTCCATCAGCAATGTATTGATGAATTAAAAATCGCTCATAACTGGATAAAGTTTTTTTAATTTCCACTGATTTTTTAGTCGATTTCACTTCGGCGGCAATGCGATCAATCATCTCCTTTAAGGCCGCTTCTTTTTCCTGACGATATTGATTAACGTCTAACTGAATTTTTTTATCAATTTGCTCTCTAAAAATGATGCGCACCAACCTTTGGAGCGAGTTAAGCGTCTCCCCTTGGTGGCCAATTAGCGCACCAGACTCTGAATCAGGCACTTCAATTACAACCGAAATTAAGTCTTCCGTTTCTGTTGTTTTCAAACCAATTTTCTCCTCCACAAACCCCAGATGCTGTAGCAATTGCCTTAAAAAATCTTCTATTTTTGACATAATTACTCCTTTTTATTTTTATTCGTCTCCATCATTAAATAAGCTTGTTGAAAAATGGCAAAAATGTTAGATAAAACCCAGTAAAGCACTAGACCGGAGGCAAATTTTAAAGCGAATAATCCGGTAATTACCGGTAAAACATAAATCATTTGCTTTTGCATTATCATCATTGGGTTTGGTTTGTCTTTCGATTTTGAGTGATTTGAATTATTTGTTTGATCATTGGGTGACATCATCATTTTTGACAAAATAAACTGAGTAGCCATCGTTAGAATGGGTAAAATAAAATATTGATCCGGCTTTGCTAAATTAAGCCAGAAAAAATGAGTATTAACTATAATGCCGTTGATCTTTTCAGCAGCAAGAAAATCCATCAACCAACGATAAAGTAAAATAAAAACCACAATCTGGACAATCTGCGGTAAAAAACTAGCTAAAGGATTGATTTTGTGTTTTTGATAAAGTTTCAACTGCTCTTGTTGGAGTTTTTTAGGATTTTTAGCATGTTTCTTTTTGAGTTTTTCTAGGTGAGGCTGAATTTTTTTGATCTTCTCTGCCGCTCTCAATGAGGATAAACTCATTGGTAATAAAAGTAATTTGATGACAATGGTTAGCAAAGTTATCGCCCAACCAAGATTTCCTAAAGTAAGATAAAGCCAAAATAAAAATTGGACAAAATAATTAGACATAATCTATGCTCCAACGATCTAAATTTATTTTTTATTGGTTATTATTAATTAAAAATCTACCAAGCAGCTGCACCAATTCATTCTTTACTTGTTTTTTTTGTTTGGTTGAAAAATCTTGTTTCAAGTAGATAACTAAATAAACCGGCAATGGTTGCTTTTGCAATTTTAGCCACTGAGCAAATATTTCTTTCAGCCAACGTTTAGACTTATTTCTCAAGACTGCTTGTTTTAATTTCTTTTTCGGTACAATGACTGTTAGCTTAATTGTCTCTAAATGATGGTCAAATAAGTAATAAAGTCTAAAAAAATAACTTTCTTTTCTTCGTGCTTGATTAAAAAAATCCTTATTCTGTCTTAATTTGAACTTATTTCTCCGCAACAGCATAAGTGGTTCTACTCATTTTTTAAACCGTTAATTTTTCTCTTCCTTTGTTTCTCCGACGTTTCAGAACAGCTCTACCAACCAAGCTTCTCATCCTTTTAAGAAAACCGTGAGTTCGTCTCCGCTTACGTTTTTTAGGATTCCAAGTTCTTTTTGTCATAAGGTCTGCATTATAACAGATTAAATTTCAGAATGCACTTTGATTGGCATCACAATGTAACTTAAATTTTTCACTCCGGTAATAGTTAGCTTAATCGGCTTAAGACTGTCAACTATCGCTAATTTAACCGTTTTATCAGCGGCTTTCTGAAGAAAATCAATTAAATAGTCAACGTTAAAAGCAATGTTTAACCCTTCTCCTTCCTGAGTAAAATCACTAAATTCACTCGTATAAATCCCCATAGATAAGGAGTTGGCAAAAACTTCCATGGTTTTTTGCTTAATTCTTAGTTGAACAATATTTGAATTGTTTTTTGCAAAGATCTTTGCTCGTTTCAAGTGAGGTAAAAGGTCATCGGCGAGAAAGGATAAAAATAAGTTAAATTTCGGAGGAATAATTTTTTCGTAAGGAGGATATTCCCCTTCAATTAAACGAATGAAGATATCGACGTTGTCAACGATACATTTTGCCTGAAAGAGTTTCTTATCCACTTCAAGAATAATCTGCTTAAGCTCGCTTTCAACCACCGTTTTTTCTATCTCTTTAATAATTTTGGCGGGAATGATAATTTTTCCCGTCAACTCGCTAGTTTGCGCTAAATCAGCTGTTGCCAAGCGATAACCATCAGTGGCGGCAACAACCAACTTACTTGAGTGAAAATCAAAAAGGATGCCGGTTAATATCGGCCGGGTTAGATCAGTTGAAGCGTTACTGGTAACATATTGATTAATAAATCGCAATTGTTCTTGAGTAATGAGATAGCTCTCCCCCTTTAGTTTAGGAAAGCTGGGAAAATCTTTTTCATTATAAGTCGGGAGTTTTATTTTAACTTGGCCACTGGTAATAGTCACATCGGTCTCGCCCGATGCTTGAAAAAAATGAATTTCACTTAATTTATCAATAGAATTGATAATTTCAATTAATTGCTGACCCCTGACCACCACCCTGCCCTCTTCTTTAATTTCTGCTTTAAAACTGAAATTAACTCCAAAATAAAGATCGGTTGCCTGAATCATCACTTGATTGCCGCTGGCGTAAAAAAGAATTCCGTTCAGTACCGGTAATGAGGGGGCACTACTGAAAGCTCTTTTTAATAACGGCAAATTCTTTTTTAATTGGTTAACTTTAAATTTAAAATCCATTTTTAGGTTGATTTTTTATATTTAATTAGTAATAGTAGTAGGCAGTTGCCAAAAAGCGAATAAGTTGAGCCATTATATCTGGTTGATGGTGGTGGAGTAAATAGGGAAAAGTAAGTGAGTTTTGGTTTATATTTTAGGTTAAAGTGCAAAAACATGAAAATATTTTGGGGATAAACCAATCAGTTAATCCCCTCTTTCCCAACTTTTTACTCCAACTTTTCCACCAAAGTGGAAAATTAAGCCCTTAATTTTGATCTTATTTGATTAAGGGCCTCATTTAATTGGTAATCATCGAGTAAGCCAATTTTAATTCTTTTAATTGCATGCATGACACTTGTATGATCCTTACCACCAAACCAACGACCAATCTCAGTTAAAGAAAGATTAAGATCTTTTCTTAAGATGTACATGGCTAAATGTCTTGCCCTCACAATATTTTTTAACCTTTTTTTACCCGTTAACATTATAGGCCTAATTTTGAAGAACGAGGCGACCGCTTTAATCACATCACTTGGACTATAACGGGCTTTTTCCTTTACGTTCGTTTCAAAATTAAGTAAACGATAAACTAATTCCGGTGTTAAGGGCAATTGTTTTAGCTCAACCTCAGATCTTAATTTAGTGATGAAGCCCTCGATTTTTCGGGCACTAGTGATTTTTAAAGCAATGTTTTTCGCCAGATCAATTTTAAGGGGTAATTGAGCAATTTTACTTTTAAGCAGAACAATTGCCGTTCTTAACTCGAAAGTTGGTTGGGCAATATCAATCATTAGACCTGCCTCAAATCGGGAGCGCAGTCGGTCTTCTAAGAGAGAAATGTTATGTGGTGGTCGATCGGAAGTAAGGACGATTTGACCATAATTTTGTGTTAGGGCGTTAAAAGTGTGAAAAAACTCCTCCTGAACGGCATTTTTTCCAGCAATAAACTGAATGTCGTCAATTAAGAGTACCTCTGCTGAACGATATTTTTGTTTAAAAGCTCCTGCTCGCTTGGTGCGAATCGCTTGAACAATTTCGTTGGTAAATTCTTCACCCGTGCAATAAACAATGTTTGTTTCCGGTTTTGTCTTTAAAATATTATTGCCAATCGCCTGCATTAAATGAGTTTTACCCACCCCTACTCCACCATAAAAAAATAAAGGATTGTACGATTTACCGGGATTTTTTGAAACGGCAACTGCGGCGGCATGAGCCATTTCGTTTGTTGTGGAAACAGCAAAAGTGTCAAAGGTAAAGTTTGGATTTAAACCAATCTTTCTTGCTTGCCAAAGCGCTCGATCTTGATTTGATTGGTTGATCACTCTCGGGGAAAAAAGATCTTCAACTCGAGGGGATGAATCCAAACCATCTCTTACTTTTCCTCTCTTTTGAGGGTTGCTTTCTCGAGATTTTGTTTTTATTTTCTCTGATTTAATTAAACCAACGACGTAGTTGATTTCAACCGGACTCTGGACAACGTCGTTTAAAACCATTTTTATTTGTTCGTCTAAATTTCTCTTAAGGTTGGTCGCGTGAAAAGCGGTGGGACAAGTGATTGTCGCCAGATATCCCGGTCCATCTTTACTCAAATCTGTTAGGGGGTTAGTCAAGATCCAGGTGTTGAAGACGGCTGGTGACAAATTCTTTTTCAGCAGCGATTGTGCCTTACTCCAAACAATTTCTTTACTGAGGTTGTGAGACAACGGTTGTGATAAGTGTGTGGTCGACATAAATACAATCTAGGGCAGAAATTTTTCGAAAAAACAAATAAACGCTTCCCCAGTTATACACAGGTTTTCCCACAAAAATCAAGCAGCAAAAAAATTACAAGAGAAGGGGAGAGAATAAGTCAAAAAGTTATTTGGTTTTGTCAATTGCAGCGGGTGTTGGTGGTCGATAATCATCAATCGTTTTTTGACCGGCAAAAACA
>WFRK01000047.1 GCA_015486535.1 Candidatus Microgenomates bacterium
TAGCCAAACTTACGGGCAGTTTTAATCAGGTATTTATATTCACCTAATTTTAAGCGTAACCGGCGAATGTAAACATTAATAGTTGTGTTAGTCGGATAAAAATTTTCACCCGGCCAGACCTTTTCGGCGATTTGCCGGTGAGTAATAATTTGATTCTGGTAACGTATCAACGTCGCTAGAATCTGACTTTCTTTTTTACGCAAATTAATTACTTTACGACCCTGAATCACTAAACTGCCGTTTTGATAATTAAGTTTCAATGGGCCAAAGGAGAGGTAATTGAAAGGAGTGCGCTTTTCTTTTCTCAAAAGATTTTGCACACGCAATTTTAGTTCTGCCATGTTAAATGGTTTAGCCAAATAGTCGTCGGCACCTGAGGATAAACCTTTGATTTTTTCTTCGGTTTGATTTAACTGTGATAAGATGAGAGTCTTAGTGTAATAATGGAGTTGATGTAAGTAGTCAACTAATTCCAAGCCATCACCATCTTTAAAACGACGATCAATAATGGCTAAGTCAACTGTCTTTTTGGTCAAAAATTGATAAGCTGATTCTAATTGGTAAAAACTATAAATTTTGTCGACCAAACCGGCCAATTGAGTTGTGAGGAGATGATTTAGATTTGGGTCATCTTCAACCAAAATAATTTGTTGCATTTTGTTTTCTTTGATTGAGTTAGTTTGATATTGTATGATGATTTCTATTAGTGTCAATAGGGGCTGACTTGCTGTGGAGTTATTTGCTATGCTGTTAATATGGAGTTTTTCGTTGAAATCAGTCTGCTTTTATTGAGTGTTTCTGCTATTTCCTTCGTTCTTTTTGGACTGAAGCAGTCACTGATTTTAGGCTACATTCTCACGGGGATTCTCTTAGGTCCGGCCGGATTTAATTTTATCCAATCAAAAGACATTATCCAGTTACTCTCTCAATTTGGTATCGTCATTCTTTTATTTATCATTGGTTTGCATTTATCACCAAAAGCAATTAAAGAGATTGGTTTACGCATCATTATTCTAGGTGTGATTCAAGTCGCTTTAACTAGTTGGCTTGGTTGGGGATTAGGTTTGGCTTTGGGTTTTGATTGGCAAAAAGCAATCTTTATCGGTTTGGCGCTGGCTTTTTCCAGCACGATTGTTATCCTCAAAATTTTGGCTGATCAAGGTGATATTCAAACATTATTTGGTCGAGTAGCGGTAGGTTTTTTAATTATCCAGGATGTGATTGTCAGTATCATGCTGATCTTTATGGGGGCAATGAGTGGAGCAAGCACGCCCTTCGGTTTTTTAGTGCTCAACTTGATACTTAAAGTGTCACTTTTATTAGCACTAATCTACTTTTTAAGTCGATTTTTGTTGCCCGAGTTTTTGCATCTGGCGGCACGTTCCTCTGAGTTACTTTTTATTTTTAGTTTGACTTGGGGGGTGAGTGTTGCCGCTCTTTTTCACATTCTGGGACTTTCTTTGGAAATAGGTGCACTTGTAGCGGGAGTAGCTTTGGCGACAAGCGAATATGCTGAAGAAATTAGTTCGCGTTTACGGCCTCTACGCGATTTCTTTATTGTTCTTTTCTTTCTTCTTTTGGGTTCGCAATTAAATCTGGTTTCTATGGGGAAACTTTGGTTACCCGTCATTCTTTTTAGTTTGTTTGTTATTTTTGTTAAACCCTTGCTTGTCATTGTGATTATGGAGTTAGTCGGCTTTCATAAAAAAACTAGTTTTCAAGTTGGCGTCAGTTTGGCCCAAATCAGTGAATTCTCTTTAATCATGGCTGCTTTGGGTTTAGAAATGGGTTTAATCGATCGCGAAATCACAACAATTATCACGTTGGTGGGTATTTTTTCCATTGCTTTTTCTACCTACATCATTCCACGTATTAATCAAATTTACCCTTTTTGGAGTCATGCTCTCGATTGGTTGCAATTTCGTAAAATCAGCAGTCATTCGTGGAGGCGACCTAGAGAACCAGAGGTGGTGCTTTTTGGTTTTAATCGTGTGGGTAAATTTTTATTTGACAAATTTAAGCAGTTTGGCTTAAAGAGTTTAGTCATTGACCTCGATCCTGCCAGTATTGCTCTACTTGATAAATTAAAAATTCCCTACATGTATGGTGATGCGGGTGATGTTGAGTTTTTGAATGATTTGCCACTTGGAAAAGCAAAATTGGCTATTTCTATCATTCCAGACCTAGAAACGAATTTATTGTTAGTTAAAAAAATTAAGACGGTAAATGAAGCCACATTAATTATTGTTTTCGCAAAAGAAAAACATGAGGCGGAAGCACTTTATGAGATTGGAACGACTTTGGTGATGATGCCGGAGCAAATTGGCGCTCAGCGTATTATTTACTATTTACGACGGCTAGGTTTTAACCAACAACTTTACAAACATAAACGTGATCAGCATTTAGCCGAGTTGTTCAGTGGTAATCCTACTTAAAGATTGCCTTGATAGATAAAATAATTGGAAAGTTGTAAGCGGCACGACTCTAATTTGATGCCGAAATTTGTGATCCCGGGCTAGGATTCGAACCTAGAATAACAAGTTCAGAGCCTGTGGTGATGCCATTTCACTACCCGGGAGTTTTTTACTCGCTTTCAAAACACCTGCCATTTTATCGCGAAAAACCAAAAGAATCCAGCGGTTTCTTTTGAATTTCTGAGCAATAGTGATTAACTGTGGCACTAAAGCACGAACATACCGTTCTGATAAATGACTTTTTCTGCTCCATTAGTGAGATGAGCAGTCACTTTACGATTAGTCGTCGATACAATATCGGTGTGTTCCGGCGAATCGTTGAAACCCATTTTTTCCCATATTTGTTTTGTTGGCTGATTCGGATCACCACGGTAACAATCTTTATAGGCCATACCAATGGCGACATGGGTGTTTCCAAACGGTCCACCCACATTTTCGTCATAAAGTGTTTCAGCCATGAAGTGATTAATGCGAGAGGTTCTTTTGTCCGTCAAAGAGAACTCTCCCAGTCGATTAGCATGAGGACTTTGGAGCATTGCGTCGAGTAGTGCTTGGCCTTTTTTAGCATGGGCTTGAGTAACCAAACCGTGGTGGAATGTCAGGGTGACGCCTTCGATGACATTGCCATACCTAAATAACGGTTGATTAAATTTAATCCAACCTTCTGTGCCGCGCCAATCAGGCGAAGTAAATAATTCAAAACTGGGAATATTACGATCTGCTCCGCCTTGCCAAATACGATTGGCACCGAGTTTAATCTTTAGATCAACATCGGCACCCTTGATGTGAACAAAGTCGATTCTTAGCCGATTTAATTTCTTTTTTGTTTCAGCCTGCATTTTTTTAATTTGACGCCATTGCGCGATCGGGTCAGCCTCATCTAAAAAGCAGGCATGAATGATTTGTTGCCAATAATCTTTCAAAGATAAACCGACAATTTTTGCTTTTGCTGTTGTTCCCCAAAGTGCTAAAGTCCAAGTGAACTTACCTTGATTCTCTTTTTGCATTAACCAATCACGATAAGTTTTCTTACTATCTCGGGCTAACATAATTTTTTTCGGATCAACTTTAGCCAACGCTTCCGGATTCGGGTCAGCAATAATGCCAATCGAGTGATCGATTAATGCCGCTCGTTCGCGCCAATATACTTTGGGAAAAAAGGTGAGTTGATTTTTGTTAGCCAAATGATAATAGTCTGCCTCAAAACCTGTCGGTATCATTTTCATCAATACATGGCCGCCCGCTTTAAGAATTTCATTTTGCAACTCTAGTCCGAGTGGTTTAGCGATATCGGGTAAGATTACCTGAACTACTTCACCTGGCTGAATGCCTTCATCATTACCGAGAGCAAAATTAACTAGAACCTGCGCGTAGCGCTGGAGAATTTTTTTTGGCGGGACATAACTAGGATGATGATACAACATATTTTTCCAGACTGGCTGCTATTTTTTCCATCGCTTGAGTGCGATGTGAGATTTTTAGTTTAACATCATCACCCAGTTCTGCCAATGAGTGATTGTATCCTTGAGGGATAAAAATGGGGTCGTAACCAAAACCACTCACCGCAGCGCCAGTTGGTTTTAGGGCAATTCGTCCTTGTAGTTCCCCTTGAGAATAAATAAATTGATTGTTTTGTGGCAAATAAAGACAAACGACGGCAACGTAACGGGCGCGCCGATCTTCAACATGTCTCATTTTAGCCAAAAGCGCTTGATTGCGATCCGCGTCGGTTCCTTGATACCAGCGGGCACTCATTAAGCCGGGAAAACCGGCTAAGGCCAACACTTCCAAGCCGGAGTCATCAGCCAGGGTAGGCAATTGGGCCAATTTGCCGATAGTTTCTGCTTTTAATTTTGCATTGGCGCGATAAGTTTTACCTGTTTCTACGATGATTATTTTCTCGTGACTAGGCATATCTTCTGGTTTTAAGAGTGATAGCTTTAATCCTGCTAAAAGAAACTTCATCTCTTCAAATTTACCCAGGTTATTAGTAGCCAAGAGAAGCTTTTTGTTCATAGTAATCGAAAATTCATTATAACGAAAAGCTTTTCATAAAGCTATTTTATTGGCGAAGCAATATTTAGCTATTGACGAAATGACATGGACATTAAACTCTCTTTATAGAAACAGAAGCAAGAAGAATTAACTCATTTCTTTTGTTTAACGCCGTCAGCATGACCGATTTGGAAGCAAAAATTGAGCAAATTTTCCGGACAAGATTAGCACAAATTTTTATTTACCGCCCATTAAGCCCCCGAGGCCACCACTCATGGACTGGAGTTTTTTTGCCGCTAGTTCTTGAGACTTCTTAATGGCTTTGTTTAAGACATCAATTGCTTCTTGACTGGTGACGCCTTGAACAGAGAAATGTTTGATTTTTTGATCGCCGCTGATAACCACCACCACATCACCTTCTTCAACACGCACCTCTTCCGCCGCCAGATCCTGCTGCATTTTTTTTGCCTGTTGTCGTAATTTATTGAGATCTCCGAGAGCTTTAAATGGATTTGCCATATAAATTCCTTTCTTTGGGCCCATTATCTAGAAATTAGCCAATAAAATCAAGTCTGATTTTCACATAGACTGAGACAAACATTAATTACATCAGTGCCTTGGCTGCTACCTGAGCCAGCTGAACCGATTTTTGTCCCAGTGCTTGGTGAGCGAGATCAATTGGCTGATCACTCAGCGAATTAACCTTTGGTTTTGCCGCTTTTAAAACAAATTTAAACTGGATGAACCCAAGAGATAAATGACTCAAGACTTCTTGGATTAAATGAACGATTTTAGGATTGCTCAGTTGTTCTTGGTGGAAACGATAGTAGACGTAAAGAATCAGTTGACCTTTATCACCTTGGGCCGGATTAGCCGAACGAAGTAAAGCGGCGATAGTCGAATTTCGGGCTTCAACCAATTTGAGAAATTTGTCCCACTGTTTAATCAATTCATTGCCATCACCGAGGACAATTTTCTCTGTCTTTAACGGTTTTTTCTGAATCAAGTCAGTTTTATTTGTTTGAGCGGTAATGACAGGAATATCAGTGGTTTGAGGCTTCTTTTTAGATAAGATCGTTGATTGTTTTGATCGAGGGCCCTTTTTTTGACTTTTTTCAATGATCTCTAAGGCTTTTAATTCAATACCTAAAAAAGGCATCACTTGATTCAACAGAGCAAAAGAGTTGAAGTGATTTAAAAGATAAAGGGCAACGGTTTTGTTAATCAGTGTCTTTTTGCTTGATGATTGGATATTTAATAAGAGTTGTTGGTAAAGCAGATGAACAAAAGCGGTTAAAAAAACCTTTTCGTTAGCATTTTGGTTTCTTAAGTTTTGAAAAAAAGCCGTTAAATCAAGTTGATTCTTTCTTAAGATCAACTCCAAAAAATGTTTCGCTTCTGCCTCCATTGATTTGCCAACTAATTTTTCAATTTGATCAATTTTAAGTTGATGATCAATTGTCGCTAATTCTAAATACTTAATTGCATCACGAAAACTACCCTCAGCCAAATGGGCAATTAAGCTGAGAGCCGGTTTGGTGGTTTCTAATTTTTCTTTTTTTGCTATTCGGCTTAAAACATCAATAATTTCTTCGTCTTGTGCTTGGCGAAAACGCAGCACTTGGCAACGAGAGATAACCGTGGCGGGGATTTTTTCCGGTTCGGTTGTTGCTAAAATAAAGATTGCATGATCCGGTGGTTCCTCCAATATTTTCAAGAGGGCATTGAAAGCGGGCGTTGTCAGCATGTGTACTTCGTCAAGAATAAACACACTCATTTTACCTTCCACCGGTGGCAAAAAAACTCTTTCTTTCAATTCACGAATGTGATCAATCCCACGATGACTGGCGGCATCAATTTCATTGACAATATATGACTGCCCGGTCAAAATATTATTAATCATTTTTAGTTTAAGGTCAGGTTCTACTAAAGATTTAGTAGCGTTTTTGTGTTGAAAATAAACTTGGTCAACTAACTGTTCGTTTTTTGGTTCATTTAAAACAGCGGCGACGAGGCGTGAGCTGGAAGTTTTACCGGTACCCTTTGGTCCCGCAAATAGCAACGTAGTGGGAATATAGCCGTCATGCATGAACTGAAGCAGTTGCTTTCTGATCACCTCTAAATTAAGTGCTTTTATTTGTTTTGGTCGGTATTTCAGTGTCCAGTTCATAACTTGTTTTTAATCATCATGATGATAGCCCAGTAAGTGAAGTAGGGCATGTTCAACG
The DNA here is from genome assembly GCA_015486535.1 of Candidatus Microgenomates bacterium. Classification (GTDB taxonomy): domain Bacteria; phylum Patescibacteriota; class Microgenomatia; order UBA1400; family PJMF01; genus WFTH01. The sequence goes on from WFRK01000047.1 coordinate 6,698, forward strand.
AAAAAACTAATTTGTTTATCTACCAGTTTACCAAATCTACGCGCATTTTCCAAAGCCGCCGGATAGCTAATGACAATATCACCGAGATGAGGTGGCACATTGGCCGGTAAAGGAAAATCTTTCAATTGGCCACGGTCATGTTGGGGAAAAGAAAGGACATCGGTGGTGCCCCGATGCTTCAGTTTTGTTTCATTTAACTGTTTTATTTTCCGTTTACCCACAATAGAAATGTCTACTTGTGCCTCTTTCACCCCATACTCTTGCAAAACCCGTGCCACCGTCTGGCGAATTTGTTTTCGATCGACCGGATAGCGAGAGCCGACGAAGAGATTAACTTGAATCATAAAGTTTAGGATAAAGCTAAACAGTGGCAGTTTCAAGTCGCGCTTGAATATTGGTTAAAATAAAGGTTAATGATTTTTCCACCAACTCCTGATTGATTGTTGGTTCCAGTTGGCTTAATTTATCAATCAATTGATAGTCGAATTGATTTTCTTTGATAATCGTAGTCAAGCTTGGTCGCATGTTTCTTTGACCATGACTTAAAAAAACAAAAATCAGGTGGCAAAAAATAATCTGCTTCAACTGTTGTTTTTCTATTTCAGTTTGGGCGATAAGATTGAGTTCAGTTTCGATTAATGGTTCAAAAAAGTATTTTGCTTGTTTAAACATGTTGATTTAGCGCCAACCTCTAATTGATTAAGATTGTGACCGCGACAAATTTGTTGTTGTATTTAATACAAGAGTTTTTAAATTAATTATCCCCAAAGGAATTTCATGTTGGCTATCTTCGACAAAGAAAACTGCCACTCGACCTTTATTGTTTGGATGCCAAACTTCCGCTGCGTGAATAACCTCTGGTGAGCCACCGAATTGGGCCCGAATTGAGTTGTAAGGACCAATATCGGCCATCACCGCCACAACAGCTAGCTCACGCACCGGATTAATGACGATCAATTTTTTGTACTTAAACCATTCTGCCGTTGCTCGTGGTTGCTTGAGCCAAGTAGTTGTCAAATTAATCGGTAAGCTCAGATAATATTTTTCCGCTAAAATTTCCTCAGCCGTCAAATGATTGGTATCAAACCAACCATAAAAGCTTCGTTTTTTCTTTAGGCCGGCTTCGAGAATTACCTGATGGTCACTCAGTTGATCATGGGGTGAGCGTTTTAGATGAGGTAAACCGGCCATGACACCACCGATATAAGGAATTTGATAATCACCTTGACTGGCTGAGACAGTAAAGTTAAGTAGATCACTCAACTGCTGCTCCAAATAGAGCAGTCCTTCATCATGGTAATCACTCACCGGTTGATGGATTAGTTCAATCAATTTTTGTCGTGTTGCCTGGTACTCTTCCAAAGTCACTTGAATTTTAATTTTTTCATCTTTATTTTTTTGTGACTGTAATAATCGATGAAACAAATTTGGTTTTACCTCAGGAGGCAGAAGCGTTTCTGCTGCTTGAGGAAATTGATCGCTCACGACACGGCGCGTCTCCTTTACTAATTGAGTCAAAATTTGTTGGCGGGTTTTTGTTTGGGCAGACATAATCATTTAAAATTCTTGATCAAGCAAGAGTTTAACTCTAGCAAGAGATTCATTTTTACCAATGGCCGCAATCGTTTGAAACAGAGGCGGTGTCGCTTTACTGCCGGTAAACGCGATTCTGAGCATCATAAAGTATTGCTTCCTCTGCCA
>WFRK01000048.1 GCA_015486535.1 Candidatus Microgenomates bacterium
AGACTCGACCGCGTCTAATTTCAAAATGGAGATGTGTGCCCGTGGAACGACCGGTACTGCCCATCTGGCCAATCACATTGCCTCGTTTCACTCTTTGGCCCACTCGCACCTGGATTAAACTTAAGTGAGCGTAAAGTGTCACATAACCGTTGCCGTGATTAATCATAATTTTATTACCATAGCCAGAGGTATCCCAGCCGGTAGCGATGATCGTGCCACTGTCGGCCGCTAAAATCGGGCCACCATGATGATTGGCAATATCAATTGCCTTATGATAAAAACTGTAGCCTTGAGTGATACGACCGGAAGCCGGCCAAACAAAAGTGCCTGTGGCCGAAACCGCCCCCGCATCCGGTGTCGTCACTTGCGCAATGCTACTGCGACCACGATAAATGTGCTTACCTCCCGCTTTCACTGGCATCACCCCGTCTGGTATCATCAGATATTGACCTACCGTCAAAGCAAAAGTTTCATCATTCAAAAACTCATTAAAGGGATAATCAACAATCTTCTGTACCTCAGATCCCTCTAAACCATACTTCTTCCCAATTGAATAGATTGTCTCTCCGCGACTCACTTTATGGCGAATGCCGTCAATCGGTAAAATCCTTAAGGTTTGTCCCGGTTTGAGTGGTTTTTTCTCATTCAGATGATTTTCCCAAATAATCGTCGTTGGTTTAAGCCCGTAGCGGCCGGCAATACTTGTTAAGGTTTCACCCGGTTTCACTACATGGGTAATAATCTCACCGCCACGAAACTGACGCACTTCCTCTGACTGTTGAGTATAAAAACTCCCTCCATAAGCCGCCACTTCATTCACGCCCGTAATATTTTCCGCGATACGATTTTCATTTTTACCTTGATCAAAAATATAAGGACCAACAACAATGATAAAAAAAACTGTCAAAATGACCAGAAAATGTAATAGTGGTCGCGCATAACGACCTCTTTTTTTGTACAACAGATCAACTACAAGATCCTTCACTGTTTCTAATTTGATAAACCAACGATAGAAGCGCAATCTGGCAAAACGAAACAAGAAACTTGCAAAAGTAACTAGATCCTGAGTCAAATGATGAGACCAATGAGCTTTGGCAGTTGACATAACTAACTTTATTATACACTGGCAAGCGAAATTAACCTGTTTTTAGACTGGCCAAAAAGGCTTTATTTGTTTTAGTTCGTTTTAAGCGATTAATTAAACTCGACGTTCGTTCGTCTTTGTCGAGCATGTCTAACATGCGGTGAAGAGTGATCACCGATTGGTAGGTAACACCGTCTATCAGTAGATCATCTCTCCTTGTGCCTGATCGCTGGACGTCAATCGCCGGGAAAATTCTCCTCTCCGCTAACCGGCGTGAGAGATGGACCTCCTGATTGCCAGTCCCTTTAAATTCCTCATAGACTAAATCATCCATTCGTGAACCGGTATCAACCAAAGCGGTACCGATAATTGTCAGACTGCCAGGCACTTCAAAATTACGGGCCGCCCCAAAAAAGCGTTTTGGTGGAAATAAAGCGGCCGGATCAAAACCGCCGGATAAAGTCCTACCGGAAGTGGGAATAGATAAATTATAAGCGCGCGCAAGACGAGTGATTGAATCAAGGAGAATAACAACATCCTGGCCCTGTTCAACTAAACGTTTTGCTCGTTCCAAAGCGAGTTCTGCCACACGACACTGTTCCTTAGAAGATTCGTCAAAATTTGAAGCGGCAACCTCACCTTGGTCTTTTGTTAATCGGGCAACGTGTCGCCGAATATCGGTCACTTCCTCCGGCCTCTCCCCCACCAATACCGCCATTAAATGAATTTCGGGATTATTACTAGCAATGCCGGTGGCGATATCCTTAAGTAAAGTGGTCTTACCTGCTTTTGGCGGCGAAACAATTAAACTTCGCTGACCCTTACCAATCGGGGCAATTAAATCAATAATTCGTAAAGATAGAGGTTCAGCGCCAATCTCCAATTTGATTTGCTCATTAGGATAAACCGGTGTGAGTTTATGAAAAGCCGGTCGTGGCTGTCTTGACCACTGCTTGAGCCATTGATCGATCGGTAAATGATTGATTTCTGTTACCTTGAGCATGCCCCAATAATGCTCATTATCTTTTGGTTGGCGAGCAACACCGGTAACGGCATCACCCGATCTCAATTTCAAACGTTTAATCTGGGAAGTAGAAATATAAATATCATTATCTTCTTCACGATAACTGGTGCGGATAATGCCATGATTATCGCGATAGGTATCAAGAATGCCACTTAACAATTGAGTTTTGTGGTTATCCTGACCATTGGTATTCACTATTGGCTTCGATTGATTGACAATCGGCATGATTTTGGGGATTTTTACCTGAGTTGTTTGATTCATATGGTTTATAGAATTAATTAATACGGAAACATAACGCAACTTAACAATTAAATTATTGGCTAAATTGAAATAATTGAAAAATCATTTGACAAAAATTCATCGCTCTATCACTCATCAACTAGGGTTAGAAAACTAAAAGCATATTTTGAGAGAAAAACAAACTAGCTTCTATTATCTCAGACTTTAATCAAAAGTCAAATTGACTGACTATCTCTGGTAGGATCGATTAAACGAGCATAACGAATATATCTCACCGGTGAATTGAGGAATTTACAGGTATACAAAATTAAGTCTGCATTGTAGTCGGTGATCTTCTCCCCCTCCTCTGCCTTATAGATCTCATACTGCCAACGGCGGTGATGGCTGATAATTTCAATTAAAGTGCCCGGCTTTGTCTTCGGTAATCGGTAGAACGAGTTTAACTTCCAATAATTACTCTGCCACCACCACTTATAACCAAAACGGTGCGCGGCAAGAATAATCGGCAAATTGGTTTGCCCCGGTTTGCCATAATTAGAATCAAGCCAGACGCCTTTGGTCAAGGCTTGATTGGCATTCGTTGATTCAAGCAAACGTGTTCTGACCCCAATTTGATTGATGATCAGCCAATCTCCATCCGGCAAACTTGCATCATAAGGAAGAGAATATTGCTTAACCGGCTCCGCTTTTATGCCCGCTTGATAATTACCACCCAACGGCGAAGCTGCCTCCATCGGCACGCTCACTTTTGTCTTAGCCGGCCATAATTGATAATAAATATCTGGTACAAAGGTAATCGCACCAATAAAAAAACTGCCAAAAGCAATAAGACTAATAAAAGTAAAGAGGACTTTTCTCAGCCAACTTGTTTTGTTAAAAACAATCGTCACTTTAGCATCTGTTGGTGAACTAAATATTGAGGTCCAAAACGACAGCTTAAAAGGGCGATGCTTTTTCTCCAAGCGATAACGGAGTAAGGCGACACCCAAAAGCGTTTCGCGTGTTAAATAGAAACGACGACGAAGCAATCTTGGCTCAGTAGGTAAACTAAAATAATCGGTCATGGTTGATATAAATAGTTAGGATGTATAGGGCCTATAAAACTCTACTTTTATATCGAGTAATTA
>WFRK01000049.1 GCA_015486535.1 Candidatus Microgenomates bacterium
TCAGCAAACTGTTTGCGCTCACCGAAGGAGCCCATTTACCCAGCATGCGTGAGTATATTCGTTGGGTACAGTATCGTTCTGATGATCCACAGGTTGAAAGGTACCATAAAAAAGGCTATCCGATTAAGGAGTTACATTCGTATAAGGGTTCGACCGCGGTTGGTTTTCCGACGCAACCGCTTATCTGTCGCCTCGGTATGGGAGACGACTTGATCACCGCCGCAGAAGCTTCACCGGAGGATCAGTATAAATGGTTGATGTTACTGGAGAAGTATTGGATTGTCGGTGTTGATGAGAAAGGCAAGCCACTGCCGGAGGATACCGGCAATCAAGTGAGTTATACCCTAAAATACAATCCAAAGAAAGTCAGTTTCAAAGATTTCAGTCGCATTATTAAGCAGTATCAAAGCCAAGTAAAAGGCTGTACCGTGATGCCGCAGCAAGATACCACGGCTTATGAATATCAACCGGAGCAACCGGTGACAACCAGCCAATTCATGAAGGTGTTGGATGAGATTGAAAAAGATGAAGAATTATTTGAAGACATCGATTGGGTCCATCTTCAGTGCGAGAGCGGCGCCTGCCCGATTTGAGGTCTGTGCTGATATTTTTGTTTAATGAGTAATGTAAGTTCATCAAATATTTCTTTAAGGGAAGGCGAAAAATCTGCGGAGTCTTGATGAAAAGTAAATATTGCTTCTAAACTAGCCAAGCCACCTGCGTCCTTTGTATATGAGCTTGCATCACAAATGTAAAAAACTTTTAGTAATTGCAACAAATCCAATGGATTAACATCAATTTGTTGGCCTAGTCTAATCACCGCTATAGCGGCATTTTCTAAAGATATCTCATGTGTGAATAGTTCTCCCAAAATATTTTGATTAATTATATAAGTAATGAGTTTTAATTTTTCTATTGATATCTCTAACGATTGTAAAAGAAGATTGATAATTTGCAAAGTTACTTCATGTTGTCTACCAGTGTTGTGATACATTAAGTAGGCTAAAGGTTTGCCCAAATCATGAACTAAAAGTACGAGAAGCATTTCGTTTGGCGAGATAATTGAATCAAAAAATTGAGATTTCTCTTTAAAATACTTTTGGTATTGGTTAACAACCATAATGATATGTTCTTCCAATGAATAGCCTTCACTTACTCCGGATGACATCTTGAATAGTTTTTTAATAAAAGGAGTGATTGATTCAAATTGCACAATGATGTCCTGGGCACTTGATGTTTCTGGTAAATTTTGGACAAACGTCTGCCAAGAATATTTTGGTTTGTATCGTTGATACTCTTCGGGCGAAAATAATAAAATTCCTGTAGTATCAAGCACCGGGATGTATAGTTGATTAAACGCAATGATGTTTTTGAGTATCTCTAATTCAAGTTCTAAACCTGATGAACTGAGATTTTTTTGTAAAATAAAAGCGTTAATTTCCGTGGTTGGCATGCCGGTTCTAATGCCATAGTGATCATTACCAACTACGGCAGAATGAATGAGTTCATATTGATCTTCATTTGGTGTTTCTGAAAATTGTCTTCGATCATTAATTAACACAATGACGCCGTCATAATCCATAGCGGAAGAGTTGTTCACTATCTCTGTGAAACTTTGATCTGGGTCGTCATCAATCATACCAAAATCTGTATCAAATGGGGTGCTGTCAGAATGTGCGAGATCGCCACCAATATATTCTCTGCTTAGTAGTCCATTGTTGAGTATGCTATGTATGTGCTCAAGGGGCACTGATTTAGTAAGGGCGCGTGGTGTTATGAGAGTGCTAGTTAAGTGGCCATCTTTAACGAAGGCCATATTTCTATTCTCTGCTTCAAGTCGAACTCTATCAATACGCAATTGAATTTGTTCAATATCATGAATATCTGCATCTTTCCCGAAAATGATTCCCATTAAATATGATGGCAGTTGCTGGCTGGGCAATTGGGTGTATTCCTCTATCTGTTTTATCTTATGAGCCTGATTGCCAGTTAATATGAGAAATGGTTCGTGACCGTTATTAGTTAATCCATTAATGACGCTAGTTGTTAATTGTAAGAAATTATCAAATACTATGGTTTCTTGGGTATTAAGCACTTTGTTTTGTGCGGTAACTTGGGAAAGAAGAACGTGGACCTGCTTAATTTGCTCTAGCAAGTATGCGATTTCTTGATTACCAGAGTCTATTAATATATTGAGCAAATCCTTTTTGACAATTTTTACAACTTCCTCTTGATGCCTCGCATTTTCTAAGGGTATGGCTAATGGTGTCTGTTGTTCTGTGTGCACTCTTGCTATTTTTTGTGCGAATAGTGTTTGATCGAAATCCACTCCCGGTGATAAATATAAAAATTTAAACAAAATAAAATTTTGAATAAATTGAGGTAAAACAGCATTGGTAAACACTACATCTAATGATTGAATAGTTTCTTGATAGTTATCAATTGTTAGTAAACCCAAAAGAATATTATCTTGAATTCTTTTGAGCTCAACTGAAGAACGATCAATCATGGTGATAATGTTATGGTATTTGTTGATATACTCGTTAAGCTGAGGCAGGGAATCGCCACGCAACCATTTTTGATTTAATTTTTCTTGTATCGATTTATGTTTAATTTGAGACCAATCATAAAAATACCTTCTATAGCCCTCATCATCGAAGTCCAGTTCAATTTTAGGATCGATCAATGATAGAGATTGACTTAAAATTATTGCTTGAATATTGGTCCAATGGCGAGTGGCGGTATATTTAATCAGGTTTTCTCCATTTTTTGTTTTTAATAGAATTGTTAGTTCATGCCAGTGCATGACTGCGTCTGACGCTTCGTCTTGATATCCCGCAGCGATTGTTTCTTGTAGTACCTTTTTGATGGGAAGCAGATCATCTTCTACTACTAGCATTTCTAAATTAAGATCAATATCTTGCAATGAATTTTGTTTTGCATAGTGTTGGATATAATGTTGAAAAAAAGATAATGAAAGTTGTTTATCTCCCAGTATGTATGTACCGTGCTCATTTAAGTGAGTTAATAAAAAGTAGCTAGAAGTAAAAACAGCGCTCGTTTTTGAGTGAGGATTCATCAACTTAGACCATGTTGCCCATAATTTGTGATCAACTACCTTTGGTATGTAATTTCCAAATAAATAAGAAATAGTATTTCGAACCAGTGGGGTATTAACCGTGTTGAGAAGTAGCTGCTGCAAAAATAAATCATAGCTTATGGGTTCGTTTAAGGAGATATGTTGTAGCAAATCGGGATTGTTAATAAATATTTTACCGACCATCATGTAGTAGTCTGGGAATTTATCTATACCTAACGTTTTTAATGCGAGAAAAAATTGTTGCAATGGTTGATTGTCGGTCCGTTCTAGAAATATGCCAATTTCAGCTGGCATGACGTTGTATCGTTTATGACTCACGCTATCTTGTCCGTTGACTGATGGTAAGTTCCAAATCGTATCAGTTTTGACGTCACTACGTACGGAATCTAAAAACATTGTTAATGAAGTATCGTGTTTTAAATAATGTTGATCAGTGAGTTGAGAATCAGCTTCTCTGTTGCGCACTACTGATTTAACTAAAGACTTAAGTAGTGTTTCTTGTATTAAATTTATGTCCAAATACCACCCTAATCCTTTATCAATTCCACCAACAAAATCACTTCTATGATAACTTTCAACTTGTCGGTTGATTTGGCCACTTCGTTTGGTGTTTGCCATAGATAAGAGAGATTGAGGGGTTGGGTTTTGCAAGCCATTCTCGATTAACGCTTGTAGCATAAAAGTATAGACGAAAATTACCCCATTTTTTTCATTTAATAAAATAGCATTTTTCAGGGCGATGATTATTTGGTCATCTGAAGCGTTGATTGTTTTAAGAAAATCAATCATAAGGCTTAACTCTGCTTCAATTTTTTCTTCGTGATCGACAATCCACTCCAGGATAATAATATGTTTTTCATCTGAAAAATATTTCAATTGATCTTGTTTTGAAGGAACTAATGTTAGTAAATCGACAATAATTTGAAGAGTGTTGTTTCCACGAATGGCGTTTTCTATGTTATGCGCTCTTTCTAATAATTGCTTTAGTTTGTTTACATTATCACTGTCTGAAGATAGAACTTGGCTCAATCTAAATGCATCTGCATACCATCCGTTTTGGACGAGTTGAGCTACTTGAACAACAATATGTTTTTCTACCAGTTGATTAAGTAAATCTAGAGATAGAGACAGTTGATCTTGTTGGGCAAGACCAACTAATATAACGAGATGTGCCTCTATTAGTTTTTGATTGCTTTCCAGTTTTTCCAAAGTTAAATGGTCGAAAATAGATAATTGCGTATAGCTGAAAGTATGTGTCTTGGTTAATAGATTAATGGCTTTTAACGATCGAAGTGTGTTGAGTAATGTTGTTGTGCCTGTTGCCCCATCATCGTATATTTTTTGAAATATTTTCAAAGTGCTATGAATGTTGTCGATTGTTTGAGTTGGTTTACCCCAAAATAAAAATTGATATTCATCAGCAATAGATACCAAATGACTAAATTCTTCATCCGTTAGACTTTCAAGCCATTGTAGTTGTTCGGTTAATTTTAGTTCTGATCGACTATTCAATAGTTTTTGTAGATTAAAATATGATCTGCCATGAAAAAAACCTAAATTATATAATCTTTTGCCAATTTTATCTAAATTATTTACTTCTCTAATCGCATTCATACTCGCTTCACTTCTGAGTGATGTAAAATTTGATTTTGCTCTTTGAACGGGTGTTTTTGATCGAGATGAATAATATTTTCGATTAGAACGGAGTTCCAAAAGAATAGTACTGAGTGTTATCAGCATTGATTGATCAAAGTTTCTTACTCCAGAAAAACGCCATTTTAATTTGGTCTGCAACCATGAAGCTTTGATTTTTAGTCTATCACTTGAGTTCAGATCACTTTCTTCAAAAATA
>WFRK01000050.1 GCA_015486535.1 Candidatus Microgenomates bacterium
ACTTAATATTGATCCCAATAAAAAATCATACCTCAAAAAAATAGTATGGTCTCAATACTAACAAAACAACAAATTTTAGCGCTTAAATTACTTTCTAAAACAGATTTAGCAAAAAAATTCTATTTTTCTGGAGGAACAGCTCTTTCTTATTACTACCTTCATCACCGAAAATCTGAAGATTTAGATTTTTTTAGCCAAGAAGAATTTAACCCTCAATCAATTTTTACCACACTAAAATCTCTTAAAAAGAGTTTGAGATTTATTTCCATTGATTTTCAAAATAGTTTCAACAGAAACTTATTTTTTCTAAGATTTAGTAATAAGTACATTTTAAAATTAGAATTTACATATTACCCTTTCACACGAATAAAAAAACTAAAGAATAAAAGTGGTTTAATGATTGATAGTGCTATAGATATTGCAGTAAACAAATTATTTACAATTGCTCAAAAACCAAGAGGAAGAGATTATTTTGATCTCTATTACCTAGTCAAAAAATATCAATACAAAATGGAAGACTTGCGAATGATGGCAAAGAAGAAATTTGATTGGCATATAGATCCCTTACAACTTGCATCGAGATTTAACGAAGTGGATAAGCATCTGGATGATCCAATTCTCCTTAAAAAAATGAACAAAAATGAACTAACAGTTTTTTTTCGAACTGAAGCTAAAAAAATGAAACAAGAAATTATTTGTAAATAAAATATGAAGCTTATAAAATTAAAGTATACTAGATGTAAAAATTCCACAAATTCCTTTGTTTCAAATGTGTGTGACCAGGACAATTGAGATAATGAAAAAGATATAGTATTTTTTATTAGGTATACGCTCAAACTTTTTCAGACGAGTTGCAATAACCGGGGATTTCTAACTTAACAAATAAGCCGAATTAGGTTAGAATATGTCCTGTTCGCAGCGGTAGTTCAGTGGCTAGAATGCTTCCTTGCCAAGGAAGAGGTCGCCGGTTCGAATCCGGTCCGCTGCTCATTTTGTTTCCTCTCTCCCCTGCTCTAATTTTTCATTTACTTATTTTATGATGAAGAGCAGTTCAACCTTTGATAATGTGAAATAATTACTTGAATATTGCTAATATTGCTGATGAATGTCTAGAAAACAGATTACGATTAGTGTCGCTTTTGTTTTTTGACGTACCAACCAATCAAAATAGTTAAACCGACCAAAGTCACTAGAGTGATTTCTTTGATATAACGATGAATCAGTGCTTGATTTTCACCGATGAAATAACCTAGCAATGTAAGTACTGTTACCCAAATACCGGCACCGAGCAAGGTATAAAGACTGAATTTAACTAGATTCATTCGCGCCAGGCCGGCAGGAAAAGAAATATACTGACGCACCCCAGGTATTAATCGACCACTAAAAGTAGAAATATGACCATGATGGGCGAAGAATCGATCAAGCTTTTCCAGTTTTTCTGATTTCATAAATCTTAAGACAAGAGCACGACCAAACTTGACCGCTAACCAATAATTGAATAAAGCCCCGGTGAGACTACCTAAACTGCCAATAATGATCGCTAAATATAAATTCATTAATCCTTGACTCGCGAGATAACCAGCTGGAACCATCACGATTTCGCTTGGAAAAGGGAAAAAACTACTTTCCAAAAACATGAGAGAAAAAATGCCAATGTAGCCCATTTGTCCGAGGCTACTAACGAGAAAAGCGGTGATTTTTGCCATGGATTAGTTTACTTTCATTGATTCAAATTGGTGTTAAATGATTTGCTCATGGTAGCTTGAATTGATGCCCCGCTCGGATTCGAACCAAGATTAACGGCTTCAAAGGCCGCTGTCCTGCCATTAGACGACGGGGCACAGATCGTAAAACAACGAAGAGATTATACCAAAACCAGCGCCGAATTACACGTCTTGGATTTCTCCATTTGACGATTGAGATAAGCGAGTGGCTAAATAAAGATTAATCTCCCCGATTAGTTGCGGTCCTTGATAAATCATACCGCTAATGAGTTGAAGTAAGTCGGCTCCAAGTTGGATTTTTTTCCAGGCGTCAGGACCACTCATAATCCCACCAGTCCCAACGATAACAAATCGATGACCGAAATGTTGACGAGTGAGTTTAATCAAACGATTGGATCTGGCAAATGTTGGTCGGCCACTTAAATTACCTCTCATTTTTTTCCATCTTCGTCTATCAGCCGCATCAACCGCCGGATTATTTTTGTCTTTGGTTAAGTTACCAAAAATAACCCCAGCAATTTGGTGTTGATCGATAATTTTCAGTAGATCCAGAGTTTCTCGAGAGGATTGATCAATGGGCATTTTGACTAAAACAGGCCGGTTTAACTTTAATTTATCCAAGGCAGTTAATAATTGATCCAATCGCAAACAGGTCGTAAATGGCTCACCACCAAAGGTATTGGGACAACTGATGTTTAACTCATAGAGTTGATGACTCACACGTGATTGTTCAAATAATTTGAAAGTGGTCACGATATCTAAGATTTGCTCTTTTTCATCATTAAAGTGTTTATTAGTACTGGCAATACTGATGGCTGTCGGCAAGCGCAATTTCATTTTTTCCAAATGGCGAATGATCGCTGCGGCTCCCAAAGATTTCAAACCTTTATTAACGAGAAGCGCTTTTGAACGGGGCATCCGACCTAAACGTGGTGGTTGATTGCCTTGATAGGGATGAAGTGTGACTGTGCCAATCGTGTGCCAGCCAAAACCAACGCTCGGTATGATTTGCGTCAGTTGACCATTATAGTCAAAGCCACCTGATAAACCGATGGGGCTATTAAACTGCAATCCCAAGATTTTCTTCTTTAATCGAGGGTGAGAAAAACTCAATTTTAAACTAACTAGTGATCGAGTAAGGCGGCAACTGCCAAGCATTTTGCCCAATTCAGTCGTGTGATTATGTACCAACTCAGCATCAACTAAAAAAGCTAACGGTTTGAAGATATGTTGATATGCTTGACCAAAAATATAAAAAGCGATTTTTTTGATCAAAAAAGGAGAGTGATGATAGCGTTGCTGCCAATAAATGAGAATCAAAGCCAGTAAAATAGTTGAAGTTAAAGCTGAAGCGAGACAATAGTAACACCAAGCCTTAATAACAAAAGCCATCAGGAAAACGAGATAAAGGGAAAAAGCAAAACCCATTCCGGTCAAAAGCAAGATTAGTTCGGCAAGACCGACGAACTTTAACCAGTGATAATGCTGCTTTTTATTTCTATGCAAAAGTGAACCGAGCCAATATGGTTGTTTTTCAGTAACCAACTGGATTGCTCCGAAACTGAATAATAGCAGATAGTAAATGAAACCAATGAAACTCAAAGGAATCAACCAAATTTGGGCGTAAGGCCCATCTAGGACTTGATTGCAGTTAAACTTAATGCCTGATTGAAGATCGGTAGCATTACAACTATAACTTCCACTCGGATTAAGTTTTTCATAGCTTAGATAGCCCGCATCTAGTACACCAACAGTGGCAAAAAAGATGAAGAAAAACAGTATCACTTTTTTCATATTTTTTAATTCTAGTTAATTTTAACTTAATTGATTCTAAATAGTGTGAATTATTGTACAGCTATTATAACTGCCAGGGATTATTTTGCCAGTTGATTACTGCTTTTGCCAAACAAGATAACGATTGAGATTATTTTCTTGACCATCGGCATAAAAATTATCCACAACTTTAAGAGTTAATGATTGGCTCAATCGGTTAATTTCTTTGTTGCTAAAATGATGACAATAGCGGTAGACCGATTTATTTCCTTGCCAACCTAAAATATAGTCGTTTTTTTCTAGTTCATCAGATTTAATGGGTAAATGTCGGCCGCTTATTTGTTGAGGGTCAATGATTTTTTTTCTTAATCTTTTAGATTTAAAAAACTGCCAAAAACTAACAACCAACAATCCTCCCGGTGCTAATTTACGGGTCAGTTGATTGAGCAATTGTTGTCTCAAATCGAAACTAGGCAGATGATGCATCAAACCAAAAACAACAATAAGTTGCGCATCAGTGAAACCGAATGATTTGTTTTTTATAAGTAATTCAACGAGATCGAGTGGTTGGAAAACTAATTGAGGTTGAATATCTGTTGGATTGGGATTAATTGATTGTTTAAATTTTAGACGTGAATGTTTTTGAGCAATAGTCAACAGCTGTGTATTAGCGTCAATGGCAAGATAGTTGAATTTCATTTTTGGTAGTTTATCAATTAGAAATTGGTAAAAGCGACCATTGCCCGCAGCGATGTCAACAATGGTCAATGGAGTGATGGTTGTGTCTTGTTGTTTCGATCTACTGATTGATTGCTTAAAATCAATTAGCACTCTACTCCAACCCGGCCAAGCGAACTGCCTCGTTTCTGAAAAAGATTGAGCTACCTGTCGGTAAAAATTTTGATCGAGTTGATTGAGCGCACGCACGGTAGTTATTTTCATCAGTTGTGTGCCGTTATTCTAACCTGATAACTATTTTTTGGCTATTGTTGTAAAATAACTGTCGGCACCATCAGCTCATTTATGTCTCAATTTTATCAGCAAGAACCATTAACTCAACTGAGATTGTCTCAGGCAAACAAATTAATCCATCAATTGGCTAAAATTGATCGGCCCAACAATGCTGATTTACTTGGTCTATTGCGCCGCTTCCCCGACCCTATTGGGGGTATGTTTGCAAAAAGTACTTTGAATCAGGCCTATCAACGTTTATTAGAAGCTAAAAAAATTAAGCCATTGACGAAGGCAACATTGAATTTATTCAAAAAAAAGCCTATTCGGACTCTTTCCGGTGTGGCACCAATTACCGTTTTAACCAAACCTTTTCCCTGCCCCGGCGAGTGCATTTTTTGTCCTTCTGATATTCGCATGCCCAAAAGTTACTTGGCGAGTGAGCCGGGTGCCCAACGAGCCGAGCGCAACTTCTTCAATCCTTATTTGCAAACAATTAATCGTTTACAAGCATTGGTGGCCAACGGACACATGGTGGAAAAAGCCGAGCTGATTGTTCTTGGTGGAACTTGGAGTTTTTATCCTAAAAATTATCAAATTTGGTTCATTAAGGAGTGTTTTCGCGCTTTAAATGATTTTGGAACTGAAAAAGCAAAGTCAGCAGTCGCCGAGATTGAGAAGAATTACTTCAAATTAAACCAGAAATTGGAACAAGCGGGTTATCATTCATTAATCAAAAAGGATCCGGCGGAAAATCAACTGGAATTGGCAGATAAACAAATTGATGGTCAGAAAATCAGTCAACGATATAACCAGATTGTGAATCAAGTTTATCTTGAACCGGAAAAAGCACTTGGTATTGATCAAATTGAATCTGCCAGTTGGTCAGCATTAGAGAAAGAACAGCAGCGTAATGAAACAGCGAAAATTCGTTGTGTTGGTCTGGTGCTGGAGACTCGATCGGACAAAATTGATGAAATGGAAGTGAAACGTTTGCGTCGTTTGGGAGCAACAAAAGTCCAGATTGGTGTGCAGAGTTTGGATGATGAAGTGCTGCGGAAAAATAAGCGCGGCCACAACGTGGCCGCGACTGCTCGTGCCTTCAAACTTTTGCGTTTGGCCGGATTTAAAATTCATGCTCATTGGATGGCCAATCTTTACGGTTCAACTGTTGCCAAGGATAAAAAAGATTATCGCAGACTTTTTGATGACGATCGCTTCAAACCGGACGAATTAAAAATTTATCCCACGTCCCTCATTGCCAGTGCTGAATTAATGCAGTATTATCGTCGCGGTTTATGGCGCCCCTACTCTCATCGAGAATTGCTGGCTGTTTTAGAATTTTGTTTGATGCAAACCCCCGCCTATTGTCGTCTTACTCGAGTTGTGCGCGATATTCCTTCACCGGATATTGTTGTTGGTAATAAGAAAACTAATTTTCGCCAGATTGTCATGGATCGGCTTCAACAATTAGATAAACGGATGCAAGATATTCGAGCGCGAGAGATTAGGAATACACCATTTAAAATCACTCAACTAAAATTTACCGTGCTCACTTACACAACGTCCGTCAGTCAAGAAAAATTTCTTCAATTTTTAGTCAAAACCAAGCAAGGTGAAAAACTGTTAGCATTTCTGAGATTAAGTTTGCCAGCCAGTGAGAGTTTTATTGGCGAACTTAAACAGGCGGCAATCATTCGAGAAATCCATGTTTATGGTCGAGCGACGGCTTTAGGTCAAAGAGAAAAAGGCAAGGCACAGCATCTTGGTTTAGGAAGAAAATTAATTACTCAAGCGAAGAACTTCGCTCATCAGGCAGGTTACCATCGATTAGCCGTTATTTCTGCTGTTGGTACCCGTGCCTACTATCGACGACAGGGCTTTACCGATGGTGTACTTTATCAATTTACAGATTGCGGGAAGCCAACAAAAAATAATTGAATCTTAGCTGATTGAAACAATAATCAATGAGCCGTCTTTTCGCTTAAGCCAAATCTCTTTTTGGTAAACTTAATTTTTCGTTGAATAATTTTCTCGATATCAAGGTCTAACTCAATGCCTAAAAGAATTAAAGCACCAAAAACGTCGGCATACTCATCTTCGAGATTTTCATGACTGAATTGAGCGATTTTTGCCTGCCTTTGCAGATTCATGCTGGTTAAGATTTCATTTGCCAATTCACCGAGTTCTTCGACAACTTTCATCGTCCGCGCAAAAGTGCGCTTCATCCGCGATGCCAAAGGCCAGTTTTGATTGAGAAATTGATGGATATCTTGGTATTGAGCGATAAGTTCTTCGAGTTGCATAATTTATTTTCCAATTGATTTAGCCTCTCTCACCGCCCTATTCTAACAGATTTCTTGATTAATTCTATGCTAAAATGTTAGTCGTTATGCAACGGAAATTGATTTTGGCCTCTACTTCGCCCAGACGAAAAGAGATTCTCCAGCGGATGGGTTTAACTTTCACGGTAGTTGCCAGTCAAGTTGATGAGTCGCAGTTCGCAAATCTGATAGCAAAAAAACAGGTGCAGCGTTTGGCTTTGCTGAAAGCGGAAGAAGTGGCCGTTAAATTTCCAAAAGCGATCACCATTGGCGGCGATAGTTTAGTTGAATGCAAAGGGCAGACTTTAGGTAAACCGAATGATCGAGAATCAGCCCAACAAATGTGGCATTTCATTAATGGCCAAATGGTTTATATTTATACAGGTTTGGCTCTAGTCAGCCCTGTCTGTCGGCAAAAAATGGTTCGACTCAATCCGAGCAAAGTCTGGCTTGCATCACTAAGTAAAAAAGAAATTGACGCTTACATTCGAACGGGCGAACCGATGGATAAAGCCGGTGCTTTTTCCATTAATGGTTTTGGGGCCCGCTTTATCCGTAAAATTGAGGGTGATTTTTGGGGGGCGATTGGTCTCTCTATTTATGACTTAAATCAGCTCCTTGTGAAATTGGAGTCTCAAGATTGCGATCCAGTTTCAGTTACCGATGATGCAACCAATTGACTGATTAACTGAATATTACCCTGGCCAACGCCAGCTAATTGAAGTAAATCAGTACCGGTTTTTGGTTGCAGAAAGGCAATCTGTTCCAATAGATGATTGGTAGCGATTTGCGTCGGTGAAATTTTTAACTTCTGCGCCAATCGTCGTCGCTGTTCGATAAGCTGTTGGCGAAATTGTTTTTCTTGGTCGGTGATGAAACTAAATTTTGTTCTATCAGTTTGATGTAAACAAACGTCGCATTGACCGCAAGGTTGACTCACCGGTTGACTGAAATATTGACCAATCATTTGGGTACGACAACGATTATTTTTGACAAAATAAAACATATTCTTTAATTTGTTGATCTTTATTTTCTTTTGTTGCTCTGTCATATGTTGTTGGTGAATAAAAGTTTGATGAATAAACCAATCGGCGGGATAATGAAGTAAGTAAACCGTTGCCGGTTGTCCATCGCGTCCGGCGCGACCAATTTCTTGATAATAATTTTCCAGACTGGGTGATGGTTGATAATGGATGACATAGCGAATATTCGCCTTATCAATACCCATACCAAAAGCATTGGTGGCGATGAGCAATTGAATCTCACCATGCATAAATAAACGTTCTCGATGATTCCGTTCCGCCTTCTTTAAACCGGCATGATAATAATTTGTTTTAATCGTCGGGAGAAATTTTTTGATGAGATAATAAATATCTTGAGCGCTTTGGCGTGAATAAACATAAATGATGCCATTTTGGTGTTGATGCTTTTTCACCAAACGGAGTAAATATAAATTCTTGTAAAACAGACTGGTAACATGAATAATTTGCATACGTAAATTAGTACGAATTAAGGAAAGGACAAATTTCTGCGGGTTTTTTAGTTGCAGATTGTGAATGATCTCAGTTTGAGTGCGGCTGGTAGCCGTGGCGGTAAAAGCGGCTAAGCTTAATCTTTGATTTTTTCCTCCCGTTGATTTTTTATGTAGTTTGAGAAATGTGACAAACTGACTGATGCGACGATAACTCGGTCGAAAATCATTCCCCCACTCGCTAATACAGTGAGCTTCATCAATGATAAGCCGACGAATATCCGCTTTTAAACTGGCTTGCAAAAACTTTCTCGATTTTAGTCTTTCCGGAGAAACATAAAAAAGTTTAAATTTATGCAAACGGAATAAACTCAAGTTTTCTTCTTGTTGCGTTTGAGTCATCGCGCTGGTTAATAGTCCGGCACTGATACTTTTGATCAATAAATGATTCACTTGATCTTTCATCAAAGCGATCAATGGTGAAATCACCAAGGTTGTTCCCGGTTGCATCAAAGCTGGTATTTGGAAACAAAGCGATTTACCGCTGCCGGTGGGCATCACGGCCAAAACATCTTGCTGGCGATTAATTGCCTGAATAATTTCAAATTGATGAGGTCTAAATTGATCAAACCCAAAATATTGTTTCAGGATTTGCTGAGCAGTTGGTGGATATGATCGATCAGAATGAGCCATTGATTCAGATTATGAGTCTGAATGATTGCAAATAGATTGCGTCCATCACTTCTCTATTGAGTAAATTTATTTGAAGTATTTTTTCGTTTGTAATTTTTTTGGTAAAAGAGTTTTATTTTCATCCGGATACATCTGGTAATTTTTACCATAATTTAACTTTTTTGTGAGTTCAGTTGTGGCGTTGCGCAAATTAAGCGGAATGGGCAGATTGCCATATTTTTCTACGTCGGCCAAAGCGGCAAAGTAGGCTTGATAGCTGGCGCGACTTTTTCGGCATTGAGCTAAGTAAGCGGCTCCATGAGCCAGATTGATTTGTGCTTCCGGTAAACCAACGCGCTGAACGGCTTGAAAAACTTCGTTGGCAACCACCAAGGCTGTCGGTGCCGCTAGACCGATATCTTCGCTGGCGAAAATAATCATTCTTCTGGCAATAAATTTCGGATCTTCACCGGCCTTAATCATTCGCGCAAGATAGTATAGGGCAGCATTTACTTTGCTTGCTCTCATTGATTTGATAAAGGCGGAAATTGTGTCATAGTGTTCATCACCTTGCTTATCATAGCGAATCGGATTCACTTGGAGGGTTTTTTCTAAGGTGGCTTTGGCGAGATTGCCATAAATCGAAACTGCTTGATCGATCAAATTAAGTAAGCGACGCGCATCACCACCACTAAAATTGACGAGCCAATCTCTCGTGTCTTGGTCTAATTTGATTTGGTGATCATCTTTTTTGATTAATGCCAGAGCGCGATCAATCACTTGATTGATCGCGCGATCATTGAGTGGTTGAAGTACGAATAACTTTAGGCGAGAAAGTAAGGCAGCGATGACTTCAAAAGCGGGATTTTCCGTTGTGGCACCAATTAAGATAATCTCACCCGTCTCGACATAAGGGAGGAGAAAATCTTGTTGCGCTTTGCTGAAACGGTGAATCTCATCCAAAAAAATCACGGGCGCAAGATAATCACTGCCCAGTTCTTGAGGCTGGCGGTGTTTAGCGATAATTTTTCTCAAATCATCTTTTTTGGCGGATACAGCCGAAAGGGCGTAGAAAGTGCGTTGACTACTTTGAGCAAAAATTCTTGCCAAGGTTGTTTTTCCAACACCCGGTGGCCCCCAAAAAATCATTGAGAAAACTAATTTTTTTTCGATCGCCTGACGCAACGGAGCATTTGGTCCCGCAACTTGCTCTTGGCCAATAAAATCATCAAGTTGAGTGGGACGTAAACGATTAGCGAGATCAAACATAAATCTATTAAAGCTCAAACCGAGGAACCAAACAATACCCAAATGTTACTTTTTCTTCAATTGCTGGTTAATCGCCCTAATCGATGGTTGTGACTTCGTTAAATTGATGATTTTCAACTCAACTAGGAGTTGATAAATTTTGCAACCAAGACAGTAATTAAAAAATGTTTCTAAGCTAACAGCGAAAAGAAATAAGGCCAAAGTCACCAATGTGACGGTTCGTCCAGGTAACATAAGACTCAGGGTGAGTATTAAACTAAATAAAAAACCAATTTTCGCCGCAAAAATTTTCGGTTCCGCATTAATTGCTTCAGGTGGCCAATGCATTACTCGATGACAAAGCCATTTACTCAAACGCACAATGGGACTGAAACGAATGATTTTGATTCTCAGAGCAAAATCAATCAGCAATAATAACCAAATAGAAGGAAGAAAATATCCAACTAAAAGAAAAATGAATGTAAAAAATCCGGCCAATCTGACAACGTGGCCATCAATCAGTTGTTCATCAATAGGACAGGCTTCTACGTGAGTGATCACGACAGCTCTCCAATGAGGAAATCGTTTAATTTTTGTTGTGCTCCCAGTGAATGACTCCCATTACCACCTTGAGTTTGAAAATAAATGGTCGCATCCGTACCGCAAACAGGTACAATTTTATCTTTACCGCCGGAATGGGTTTCGATCATCTCAGTGACATCATAAACTTTACCATCAATTACCAACCAACAGTCGTGAGCCTGATTGTGTTGTTTTACCTCGCTTAAACTATATTTTTTCATTTGATCTTTCTATTTTCTTTGATCTGAATTTACTCAAAATAGTTGCTACCCAAAAATTGTAGCATAACCAATCGCGTGAGAAAGGAGCAGTTTGCCATTAAATTTGAACAGATAGCTGCTAGAATGAGGCTACTGATGTCAGTTCAAAATGGAATTAAATTACAAAAAGCCATCGCCAGTTTGACCGACCTATCTCGTCGCCAAGCAGAAAAGTTAATTGCGGCGAAGAAAGTAACGGTTGATGGTCAAATCGCCCAAATTGGTCAACGAGTTGACCCAAAAGAGGCAGAGATCAGTATCAGCGACAAACCGATCGCTCAATCAAAAACATTGATCTATCTGTTAATTTACAAGCCTCAAGGAGTGATCACTTCTCGCAAAGATGAGCTCGGGCGTAAAACGATTATGCAGTTATTGCCAGCCCAATATCAGCATCTGTTTCCTGTAGGACGGCTTGATTATGAAAGCGAAGGTTTGGTTTTAATGACGAATGATGGTGATTTAGCTTATCATTTGACTCACCCAAAATTTGCCATTAGCAAAACTTATGAGGTGAAAACCGATCGTCGTGTCAGTTTGAGCGCTTTTCTTCATCTAAAAAAAGGCATGTTAATTAATAAACGTAAGGTTGTGCCGAAATCGGTGGAAAGATTAGCCGATGGCTGGTTGCGCTTTGTGATTACCAGTGGTCAGAAACATGTTATCAGAAAACTTTTGCGCCATGCCGGTTATGAGGCAACAGTGCTTAAACGAGTTCAGTTTGGCCCTTTCCAGTTGGGTGATCTAACGCCGACTCAGTGGATTGAAGTTGATAATAATTTTGATTCAAAAAGTGAACAATAAGGGCAATAAAGAGCAATAATAAAGCGCCAACCCAAAATGCGAGATTGAGGCTATATGCCATTACCAAGCCGGCAATAATTGGTCCGATAGTCCGACCAAGCGCTAAAGCAGATTGATTAATTCCCAAAATCGAGCCTTGTATTGCTTGATCACTACTTTCAGAAAGAATACCGGCAGTGAGCGGTCTCATGGGTGAAAAACTCAGTTGGAAAATAATTAATAAGAGAGCAAACCACCAAAGGTTGAATAAGAAACCTAGGAGGATTAGAGTTATCGTCTGGGCATAAAGACTAAATTTGACAAAATTTAATTTATTCGGCCAGCGTTTAAGCCACCAACCGATACCATAAGTTTGCATAAAGATTTGGGTTAATCCCATTGTCACCATAATATAACTGAGATATTCCGGTGTAAGAGAAAATTTATCAACACCAACAATTTGAATGGCAATCATAATCATATTGCTGATGACGGCACTTAAAAAACTAACTAAAAGTAAACCAGCGATTAAAGGTTGTTGAATTGAAGTAATAATTTGTTTGAGACTTATCTGTTTCACTGCCATTCGTCTTTTTGAAGTATGAGTTTCTCGCAGAAAAATGAAGGTAACCAGAGTGGCTACCAGGGCTAAACCGGCAGCAAAGAAAAACGGCACACTTAAATTGATACGACTTAAAAGGCCCCCGACAACGGGGCCAATCAGGAAACTGGTGCCCCAAGTGCCAGCCAAAATGCCGAATGATTGTGCCCTCTTTTTAGGGGCGTAAAGATCACTGACGACAGCTTGGGCGACCGACATATTGCCGCCGGTAATACCATCTAATGCCCGGGCGAAAAAAAGCATCCATAAATTTGTGGCCAAACCAAAAATAGCCAGACTAACGCTGGTGCCGAAAAGACTCAGTAACAATAATGGTTTGCGCCCAAAATGATCAGATAAACGACCAATGATTGGCGTGAATATAAGCTGGAAAAATGATAAAGTAGCGAAGAGAAGCCCGATGGCTTGTTTGCTAATATGGAACTTGAGGGCATAAGGATAGAGCAAGGGCATAATCATGCTGTAACTTAAGGCATTGATTAAGACAATTAAAATCAATACCAGCATGGTGGAGTTAAGGTTTGCCAATTTTTTCTTTAATTTCTTTAACATAGTGGGAAGGGAATTATAGCTGGAAAATGGAGCTTTGTCAGTGTTATAATTGCTTTTGTCAAAAAATCATGCCGTGGTGGCGGAATTGGTAGACCTGCCTACCGGCAGGCAGGCGTGACAGACTTAAAATCTGTTGGGCTGATTTAACATCAAAAAAAATTATGCCGTGGTGGCGGAATTGGTAGACGCGACAGACTTAAAATCTGTTGAGGGCAACTTCATGTGGGTTCGAGTCCCACCCGCGGCACTCTTCGCAATTCAAAAAAAAGAAGTTGAGGTTTAGCGAAGAGAAAAAACGCTTTGTTGATTAAGAATGATCAGGCTTGGCAAAAACAAGGCGGGGAGTAGCTCAGATGGCTAGAGTGCGCGCTTTGGGAGCGTGAGGTCGCAGGTTCGAGTCCTGTCTCCCCGACAAGAATTTATTACAATAACAATGCCTAGCCTTTTACGAAAAAGAATAGTTTCTGTTTGGGGATTCTTAAAACCCTACTCATCTATAAAACAAAAGAGTTGAGAGTATGACTCTTTGCGAAATAAGAACTAGTTACTTTTATGCATCTTTTGCAGTTTGTTTTTTTATTTTTTTTCTAAATGGGAAATCATTGCTGTTAGAGCGGTCATATTCTGCCAGGCTCTATACTCCTCGGCAGGTAGTCCAATATCATTATGCAGTTTTGCAATTTCAGGGTATTTTGCTTTTAAATCTCTTAGTTCAGATTTGAGATCAGAAATACTTCTACCACCAAACAACGGTTCTTTTTTTTTCATTTTTGATCCTTTTAATTTTTACTGATATAGATATGAATGTATTATATCATTATTCTAGTTTTTTTATTTTTCAACTTCTTAGCAAGATTAATTGGTTTTTCCGTACTTACCTTTATTAGGTGAAGTCTAATCCATCTTTATTAATTTCTCAACATATTGTTTTTTTTCAGGACTCATAATTTCATAAATTAACTCACTTAATTCCTCTGACTCTAGTTTATCCAACTTACTTGAAGTCAAATAATCAAGAACATTACTTTTAGTAACCAACGCTCTTCACATCTGGTAGAGTTTTATTTGGCAAAGTTCTGCACGCTTCTAGAATCACGTTTTTGTTCTTATTTTTAGATAACTGTATCAACTTAGTGTAAAGTTGTTTTGATAGAGTTGGAATAATACTAATGTCTACCATCAAATGATCAAAACTAAAACACTAGAAAAATATTTTAAACAATAATAGTTGTTTTATCCTCTCCCGACGTATTGTTTTGTCTCTGTATCAACTATCACCGTTTCGCCTTGTTTGATAAACAAAGGCGCATTTACTTTTAAGCCGGTTTCCAGTTCAATCTCTTTTCGAGCACCACTGACGGTATTACCGGCAACGGCATTTTCCGCGATTGAAGCAGTTAACAACCCACCGGAATCTATTTAATATTGTGATTATCACAGACGTCACACCAATCTAGAAACTTAAACATTACTCATTAATGACTAAAGTGTGGATTATCTTTTTGAAGGTTAATTACTTGCAAATGATGGTGAACATTAAAAATATTCAACAATACGTTATTAATAGTCAATCCCCCCTTTTTATAAATTTATACTGGTTTTTTTGACAGTTTTACTCTACATTTAAGTTAGATGTCTGAGTAGAATAAAACTACAATATATCAACTGATGAACATAATTCAAGAGAAAGATCAATTTTTACGAGAATATCGTAATGCAAAAAATCATTTTGAACATGGTCGTGATGGGGCCGAAACCACCAAAAGAATTGAATTGATGCATCGCTTTATTGGCACATTAAAAAATTTGATGCTAACCTCTACTCTCCCAAGAGATTTAAGGAAAGCTGGATGGACTAAACGCGAAATAATATCATTTTTTCTCAAAGGTTCTGATATAGATCAAGGGAAATTATATGAAACAAGGCAATTTCTAGGATTTGATAAATGGATGCCACTAGAGACAATAGTTTCATTTGTTGATGTGATAAAGAAAGATCAAGACGGTACTTTGAGGAATAAGTATGACGATTATTTAAGGTATTCTGTTCCCAATCGAGATTTGAGAAGAAAATTAACCGAAGAACATAGTGTTAATATTAAAGATTTGGCAGGTATTATTCGTCACCAGTCAGAAGAACAAAATCGTTCAATCGTAGAAATAGTTAGTAATGCTTGTGATTATTCTCTTGAGAATGGTTTGGTTGAGGTGACTATTAGTGAAAATGGTTATACAGTTCAGGATCACGGTTTAGGTATGACTCCCACTCAGATATTTGAGCGTTTGCTAATACCCAAATCTTCTGGCTCTGTTGCCGAGAGGGATGACACTATTGGAAGATTTGGAATGGGTTTTTATACTGCATTAAGCCACCTTAACCACGAAGATGATACTCTAAGTGTAGAAACGTCAGATGCAAATCAAGGATATGAAGTTACTTTTCAAATGAGAAAAGGAAAAATTCAAGTAAAAACAACGGCAAGAAATGATATTGAATCCGGCACTACCGTTCGTCTTCAATCACAAGATTTTGAAAGTGCAGATGCGGAGAGAATGCTTCGTGAGTACATGAGTTATAACCGCCATGCACAAATTGAATTGAATGGTCAGCGAATAAACGATACTTCTAATTTAAGAAGAATAGGCGAACATATTCTAGTTGGAGATCAAGAGGAAACTTCTAGCAAAGCATGTGTTGTTACTGTATGTGTTCACGGAGTAAAAATTGAAGGACTGATCGTTGAAGGATCCAATCTTCCTCAGGAATTAGTATTAGATCTGTCTAAAAGTATGCAATTCGCTGAAAACCGTTCAGAAATTTCCATAGATGATCGGTTTATAAAGGAAATGAAAACTCTCATCAATTTAATCTCACAAGATGATAATCCAATCCCAATGCTAAACGCCCTCTATCCGTTAATTGCAGATTTACAGGGACGCAATCGAGTAAAGACTAGGGGAGGTAATTTACTTTTATATCTTCATGAAAAGGCAATCGAGGTACTGCCAAAAAATAAACCGCTTGTTCCAAATACTGTGGGATTTGAAATGGTTCATGTTCCTAACGCAGAGTATGTACATCCCGGATATCATCGATTTAATTATGCAGAACTACCTGGTTTTGAGAGATGCAAACAATTCAAATCAAACACACATGTAATCTATTTAGTAGATTTTGTGTCTGAAGTTGAACAGGTAGCGGTTGAGATTGAAGAACATAAAGTATTTCTTTTAAACCGCAAAATATTTGAACGGCATAGAGACAATCCAGCGCTGTTAAATCTGTATTTTAATGTAGGCAGAGATAATCCAATTGGAGCATTCAGTATTCCAAGGCCAACATATAGAGCGAGATCTATGTTAACGAGAAAAGTTAATACCGAGTTATCAAAAAACATGGAATTATCACCTGTTCCAGAGTCTATGCTACAAGCCTACTATCGAAGGTTTCGTAAATATGGCGATCTCAGTCCAATAGGTTATCAAAATATAGTTTTTGACCGATCATTTTATGATTATATTAATTATGGTAAAGAGTACCGAATAAGAGATTATATCTTTGGTGAGTCAAATGCCCACTTGATTCCAGCAGAAGAATATAACCCAAAAGTAGAAACTAGACTGGAACAGGCAAAGGATTACTACAGTTGGTTTACAGAAGATAACTTTAGACAATTGAGTCGACAGACTCCTAAAGAACGGGAAAAAGCATTCATAGTATTTTTGAGAGATTATTTAAGCCAAAATCCAACGGTGCTAAAAGAATATCGTAATTATAGGACCAATGAACTGTTATCTACCGAAGAAAATATTGATCGTATAATTAAACGTCTCACTAATACAGAATATAACGGATACAGCATCAGCATGGCCGACAGATTAAGTATACTCAGAGAAGTTCTAACTCTAGATCCTGATTCATACATTAGAACTGTTAGCAAATATCTCGAATATTTGGACAGATTAGATCAACAGCGAAAGGTTCCAGTAGAGTATCAACCTATATTTGAAATAGTCTTTAGCCATCAGAAAGAACTGTGGATTTCGGACTACAACTATTATGACAAATATGAACAATTTGCTGGTTTATGCCGAAAAAACTTCCCACTTGTTAATCAATACATTCAAAATGTAATTCAGCCTGCTTTGGGCAACATACTGCTAAGACCAAATGAACTATTTTGGCAATTAAATACTCTGATTAATGTTGATCCACAAGATCTGGTTGATGCAGAAGAGAGGCTTGCCAATCTAAAAAAACGTCAAACAGAAATGAATGCATGCGGTCTATCAGAGAGTAAATTTATGAATGATGAAGAAATGATAATGCAAGAAATATATGAACAGGCAATGATGAAGCAAAAAGATCCTACAAAATTTGGAAGAAGTCGTAGGCGATTCAACTATGAGAAGGCTATCAGTGAGAAAGAAAGTGAAATAGCCAAACTAAAATTGTTGCTTCCCGGAATAGTAAGTATGCGGGAAAATTCTACAAATTTTCATCATAATTTAGTTGCATTCCTGCAAATACCAACTCTTGTTGAATTAAGTACTAAAGTTAAAGCAGATATAGAGGAAGGTCTTATTTCTTCTGTAGATAACATTAGTTGTATGGAAGTAGAGAGGCAGGTAGGCCAAGTAGATTATGAACAAGAAAGCGTCTTTTACCAATTTCCGGTGTATACGGGAAAAAGATTTAGCCAACAACGTTTAAATCAAATTGATAGTACTTTAAAACTCCACTATGATTTGGATTTAATAGATAAAGTACATCGAAAAAGACTTGAAAAATATTTACAATATTGTTGGAAAGCTCTGGGCACATCTGATGCAGCATTTAGTCGATTGAATGAGGTGCTGGGTAGTATGCAAGATATGGAACTTGGAGATGCAGTGTTTAAACATAACTTTCTTGAGGAAACAATGTTAGAAATAGGTCACTACAACGATCATATAATTGCTGATTTCTTACAATTCTATAGTGGAGTCAGCGAGAAAGTGTTTGATTCTGAAGATTTAGTGCATCTGCGAAAAAAATGTATAACCATGTGGCAACACATAGCTCAAAAAGCCCCAGAAAACTACTCAAGAATAGTTAATCAGTTATCAGGAAGGATTGAACATTCATTTCGTCATGATTATAAATACTTTAACGATGATTCTATTCCAGCTAGGAATGTCCCCCGAAATATTCGAGCTTATGTCTTATATATGCGAACTTCAGAGGCAGAATTATTGAACAGGCGACCAGCCAGTTATTTTGATATCAGTCTGGATTCATATGATGGGCAATCAAGACTCTCAGAACTCTCAATTGTTAAATCATTAAATCAAAAAAAACTTATCCACTTTGAAGCAAACCCAACAGCCTTGTCTGCATATGTGAGCGAACAAGCTAAAGGAAAGGATCATGAGTTGGCACAACGAGAAATTCGCCATGCAATGCAATATTTGTCAGTCAATGACGGCTATCTATTTATTAGAGAGTTGATAAATAACAGTATAGATGCCATTAAAAGAGAAACTCAACAGTCTATTACTGCTGACGGTAAACAACGAAAGATTTCAAAATGGATTTCTAAGGCAATGCGAGGGTTTGCCAAAAGCAGTGGGAGTGAGATTGCAGTGGATGACAATTCTAAAGATGTATATATTGAGCATTTCTTAAAACCAATTTCACAAGAGGAATTCATGAGACAGTTTAAACAAGCCATCGACCAAACTATTACGCCTGATATGTATTTGACTGAAGATGCGGGTGAAAAACTATCTGAGTATTTCAATGCAATCTCAGAAAAATTGAGTGAACACGAATTAATAGATGCAACTGAATTGAGAGATAACTTTATGATGTATTTAAAACTATTAGGAGGTAGTGTTATTAGTAGTCAAGGGCTAAAAGAATTAGATTTGAAAATTGCCACTATGCGCCTTAACAGAATGGTTGTGGTAGCACAAGATCACATAGGTATGAGTTTCCAAGAAGTAATGAATCATTTGCTAGTTCCTGGTGAGAAAGCTAGCACTAAAGGGTCAAGATTTGGACAAAAATTCTTTACAGTTTTACAAAATGCTGAAGTTGTGTTGTTAAAAACGGGAACCGGAAATAACCAGGTTACTTATTGTCGGTTGATTCCGGTTACAAATGGAAATGATGAAATTGTTGACGTTCATGTTGAATATGATGTACGCCGTGAAGAAGGGTTTAAAGGTACGGTCATTCAGAAAATTGTTAATAGTGACTTCCCAGAGCTAGAAGCAGCATTGTTGAAAGATGCTACTATTACATTTGGTAGTTTAGTTGATGCAAATTCAATTGTCATAGATTATGCGGGTAGTCCTATTAACCAACCTAGAGATGTAATTGCTTCAGCTAATGTCGGAAATTTAGGCCTTATGAGATTATACGATGTTCCAGAGAACGCACTTACCCAAAATGGGATTTTTGTAAGAGAATTAGACGATGAATATTGGGTTAAGGTCCCAGGACATGTGAAAGAGACCTTAACCAGAGAGGGTTTAGTGATAGATCTTCCACCTGGGATTGAGCTCATTGTATCAGGAAATAATTTGGCTAGAAAACAACAAATTCTTCCAGAACTTCAACAAATTATTCCGTTGTTAGCTATGCAGGCTTATTTAGTTAAATTTCAACAAGGATCTATTTTACTAGAGGATTTACCATATGATTATTTCTCCCAGCAGGATGGTACTGCAGCTGTTTACGAACGGCGTAAGATTTCAGCAGAAATTCGCAAAGATGCAGAAAGAATACGAAAGGGTGAGGTACTTGAAGATTATGCAAAGTATTTTGATCGAGACACATTTATTAAACTAATTACACTTATTCCATCTATAACTGTAGGTAATGAAAGATTATCTTTATTTGAAGTAGCTGAAAGGTCTGCTAGAGGTGAAGATTTAGATTTACCACCCAAAATAAAGTCTCTAGTCAACAAATCAAGAGAATTTAAGGAAAGCATTGCAGCACAAGAAGAGGCCTTTATAGAAAGTGGTCAAAAACAAATAACTGATTTTATTCCAGTTATTAATGAAGAGGTTAAAGGAAAAGCGGGAGTTTATATTGCATTTGTTGGTATGACTGATACGATTATGGAGCGGATTCATGGTCACGACATTCGCTTAGGTCTATATTTAAAACCTGATGGCTCGGTAGCTCATGCTACGCGTGCGTATTTTATTAATCTACAAGAAACTTTTCCATTAATAAGTTGGAATATGCTTGCATTAGATCCCTATTTAGGGTTTATTCAACGCCTTTTAGAAAGTGACTCCAATATTACAGAGGCAGAAAAACAAAAATTTTACTATGATTTTTTTAATACTGTTACACATGAAAGACAACATATTAATGAAGGAACATCTTGGACACATAATGCTCAATTTTATCAAGGACAAAGAGACTTTATTTCTCAATTATTACAAAATGAAAGGTTTAGTTTAACCCAGTTTGAAACAGCATTTTTAGAAAGGGGTTATAAACCTACCATAGTTGATGCTGCTGAGTTTGTTTCAATGACTAAAAATACATGATTTGGCTTTTACCCTCTCCCGACGTATTGTTTTGTCTCTGTATCAACCATCACCGTTTCGCCCTGTTTGATAAACAAAGGCGCATTAACTTTTAAGCCGGTTTCCAGTTCAATCTCTTTTCGAGCACCACTGACGGTATTACCGGCAACGGCATTTTCTGCCCGTGTCACCTTCATTTTAATTTTTGGTGGCAAAGTGATGCCAACGGGTCGCTCATCAATCATCAGAATATAAACAT
>WFRK01000051.1 GCA_015486535.1 Candidatus Microgenomates bacterium
ACTTTTAAGCCGGTTTCCAGTTCAATCTCTTTTCGAGCACCACTGACGGTATTACCGGCAACGGCATTTTCTGCCCGTGTCACCTTCATTTTAATTTTTGGTGGCAAAGTGATGCCAACGGGTCGCTCATCAATCATCAGAATATAAACATCAAGCTCAGGAATAAACAGATCAAGTTTATCTGCAACCAGCTTGAGTGGAAGGCTGAGTTGCTCATAACTGCGCCCATCCATAAAAACTGCCTCATGACCATCATGATAAAGATACTGCATTTTCTTGCTGGTGACGTTCAACTCCTCTACCATCTCATTTGATTTATAGGTAAATTCAACCGTATTGTTTGTTTTGATATTCTTTAACTTCAAGCGCATAAACGCAGAGCCTTTGCCGGGACTCATGAAGCTTGTCTTGGTTACTTGATATGGTTGATTCTTGAATAAAATATAAGAACCTTTACGAATATTGCCTGCTTTAATTTTCATAGAAACATATCCTTAACGGGAAACATTATAACATCTTCAATTTTTTCACTATCAGTAAATAACATAACGAGACGATCGACACCGACGGCAATACCGCTCACTTTTGGCAAACCCATCATCATTGCCGCGAGAAAATCTTTATCAATTGGCAGTCGCTGTTTGCCCAATAGTTGCCGTTCATTTGCGTCTTTATCCAAAACATCAGCTTGAACTTTGGCATCTGTGATTTCTGAAAAAGCATTGCCCAATTCTAATCCATGAACGAAAACTTCGAACCGTTCCGCATATCTTGGATCGGATTTCTTTGCTTGAGCATAAGCGCCCAGAGCAATGGGATAATCGTAAAGAATGGTGGGTTTATTTTGTCCCAAGTGTGGCTCGATTTCGTTCAGCAAGATTTGATCAAAAGCTTCTTCCCAATTAGTTATTTGCCGATAACCCTTTGCACCTGCAGCTTTAATCAGGCCAATTTTATCTAATAAAGTTGCTTCATCAATATCAGCATAGCGTTGGAAGGCCTCTTGAATCGACAGCCTTTCCCACGGTGGTGTTAAATCGATTTTTTTGCCGAGATAGCTCAGTTTAATTGTTTTTAATTCATCAAATCCGCTGACCGACCATTGTTGCTGTCGATAAGTAATTGTCAGTTGATCTGTTAACCAGCCAAAAATGAACTTCATCAAATTTTCAAAATCAATCATCACCTGAGTATAATCAGCTTGAACGTGGTACCATTCCAAAATCGTAAATTCATGATTATGAGTGCTACTCACACCCTCATGGTTGCGAAAACTTTTTGTAATTTCAAACATACTCACGGGATGGCTGGCCAAAAGTTTTTTGATGGCAAATTCGGGACTGGAAATGAGAAAACCGCGATGTTTTTTTTGATCAAGAAAACTAATGCGACTTTGGAAAAAATCAATGTTGCTTTCCGTGCTTGGTGCATTAACAAGAATTGGTGTCTCAACTTCCAAATATTTTTGCCACTTAAAGAATAAACGAATCGCATCAATCACTTTTGTTCGCGTCGCCAAATTATTTTTCAATTGTGGGTCTGTTTTTAATTTTTGCCAGACTTTCATAGATTTTTGTCCTTCCCTTCTTAATTATAAGTGTGATCAACCGGTGTTATTTGGTTATTTTCCAACCATAGATAACGCTGATGATGAAAACGATAACTGCCTAAAATGATAAAATTATCTGTCAAGCAATGTTTTGGCGTGTGCCTATGGCCAAAAATAAAAATTTGTTGTGGTTGATATTCTTTCTGACTATAAGTTGCTAATTGTCTCAACATTTTTTTCTCTTTTCGCTTTATTAACCATTGTTGACATCGAGCCAATAAATTTGTGCCTTCGTTTAGCCGATCAATCCGTTTGTATAATGCTTTAGTTGTTGCACTTCTGAGTGCGAATTTATTCAAATGGCAGCAGTTATCATATCCGGGAGCGATCAAGTGTCCATGTTCAACGACAACCTTTTTTGTTCCAAAATTAAATTCGAACTGATTAGCTTGACGTCTGGAAAAAAGATCCATTCGCTCATCTTGAATAAATTGAGGATCATGATTGCCGAAAATATAATCAGTTTTTGGTCGCAGCGCAGGAAATAAAGTCTGGCGATAAGCCGAATGAATAAACTTGTGAAAATCAGTTTTTTGACCATCCCAAAAATCACCATTGATGATGACCCGATCAGCTTTTTTAATAAGAGGCAGAATCGAATGAAGCCAACTGGCGTCAAACTCATCACTCAAATGACTGTCAGAGAAAATCAAGGTCGTCATGAACTGCTTATCCCTCTAATTCCAATTCAATTGCCATTAAACGATTATATTTGGCAATCCGTTCACTCCGACTGAGAGAACCGGTTTTAATTTGACCGGCAGCAGTGCCGACTGCCAAGTCAGCAATAAATGGATCACAAGTTTCACCGCTGCGATGAGAAATAATTGTGTTAAATCCGTGTTTTTTAGCTAAATTAATTGTTTCGATCGTTTCTGTGAGAGTGCCGATTTGATTCGGTTTAATTAAAATTGCATTGGCTGCTTTGGCATTAATGCCTCGTTGTAACCGGGTAGGATTAGTGACGAATAAATCATCACCAACAATTTGGATATCTTGTCCCATTTTGCTGGTCATTTGAGTAAATCCGGACCAATCATCTTCATCCAAACCATCTTCGATAGAGAAAATGGGCCAGCGTTTAATCCAAGTTTGGTAAAGTTGGATCATTTGTTCGCTTGACAGAACCTGCTGTTGAATTTTTAGATGATAACGGCCGTCATGAAAAAACTCACTGGCAGCGGGATCCAAAGCGATTTTAAAATCCTCATTTAAGCGATAGCCAGCTGTCTGAATCGCTTTGACCATAAATTCAAGTGGTTCTTCATTGGTTTTAAAATGTGGCGCAAAACCACCCTCATCACCGACAGTAGTAACCAAGTCTGCTTCTGCCAATAACCGTTTCAGTGTGTGAAATACCTCACTGCCCCATCGAACCGCTTCTCTTACTGATCGAGCACCAACAGGCGCAATCATATATTCCTGCATATCGGTTGAGCCGAGAGCATGTTTGCCACCGTTCAATACATTCATCATTGGTTTAGGTAAAATAAAATCTTTTTCTGGGGTATCGCTTAGGATGCCTAAATATTGATAAAGGGGCATATTTTGTGCCAAAGCGGCGGCGCGAGCAATGGCAAGAGAAACTGAGAGAATAGCATTGGCTCCGAGACGGGCCTTATTAGCTGTGCCATCTAGACTGATCATTAATCGATCAAATTTAGTCTGCTGATTCACTTCTTGATGAATTAGTTGTGGGGCAATAATCGTATTGACATTATTGACGGCCTTAAGCACACCCTTACCATGAAATCTTTTTGGGTCGTTATCTCTTAATTCGACTGCCTCATGAATCCCAGTAGATGCACCAGAGGGAACACTCGCTTCGGCTCGAAGGCCATTGCTTAAGCTAACCATGGTACTTATCGTTGGGTTACCACGCGAATCCAAAATTTCTCGCGCCTTGATTGATCGAATTTGCTCAGTCATAAGACTTGTCCTTTAATTGACTAGTTTAATTGATTTTCAAAATACTCAAACTGTTGGTTAAGCCAGACTTTTTCCAAAAGGTGCCATGGACTAGCAGAATGGTCTCGCCTATTTTGACAAGGTTCATCTTTTTCATTTTTTTCAATAGTTCAGTCGAGCTTTCTAATTGGCTTTTATCACTTAATTCAATCATTCGGGGAGTGACGGCGTAACTTAAACTCAATTGTTGAAATGTTTTCGGATCGCTTGTTAAAGCAAGAATTGGCACTTTAGGTCTAAGACGCGCAATAGCCCGGGCGGTTTCTCCACTTTCGGTCAAAGCGACAATCTTGTCAATTGTCAAACTGGTTTCTTTGCGGGAACGATTAACCAATTCATTGGCCGCGTGGGTAATGTAGTCACCAAAATTATCATGTTTTAGATTCAAGGGTGGCAAGACAACGAATGGTTCATTGAATTGGGCAATTGCTGCTTGAGTAGCGACTGCCTCAACCGGAAAATGGCCAATAGTCGTCTCTTCGGAAAGCATGACGGCATCAGTACCATCATAAACGGCATGGGCGACATCGGAAACTTCCGCTCTTGTCGGTCTGGGATGATCAACCATACTTTTTAGCATTTGGGTGGCGGTAATCACCGCTTTACCGGCCAAGCGACTCTTATTGATAATTAGTTTTTGCCAATAAGTTAATTCTTGAAAGGGGACTTCAACAGCCAGATCACCTCGGGCAATCATAATGGCATCACTGGCGGCGATAATTTCATCCAAATGATCGATAGCTGATTGATTCTCAATTTTAGCGACTACTTGAGCATTTATTTTTCTTTTAGCCATCTCTTTGCGCAAAATTTGAATATCTTTAGCATTCCTGACGAATGAGAGACCGATAAAATCGACTTGGTCTTGCTCAATCGCATCTAATTGAGCCAAATCTCGATCAATGAGTGAAGGCAGTTTAATGTTAACTCCTGGTGTATTTAAGGTTTTACGATGACTGACAGTGAAATTACCCAAAGCACGTGTGACAACTTGCCGGGCTTCTTTTTTAATGACAATAAACTCTCCCAAACCATCATCAATCAAGACATGATCATTTAGCTTGAGGGCTTCAATGACAACTTGAGGGATAATTGGTGTACGATTGGTTGCCGTTTTTTGTTGACTTGTAAAAGTAACCTGATCGTTGAAGTTAAC
>WFRK01000052.1 GCA_015486535.1 Candidatus Microgenomates bacterium
CAACCAACTAATACCCCAACGACGACACCAACCTTAACGCCAAATGAACCGACAAGTACACCAACTCTAACACCTACTTTGGCACCGGGGGAACCAACCTATACACCGACACCAACACTAACTTTGGCACCGGGTGAACCAACCTATACACCGACACCGATTCCAACCGCAACACCAACTCAAGTACCAGGAGTACCAACAAATACACTTACGCCAACACCAACCACAACCTACAGCTGTAATGCCGATTGTACCGCTGATAGTCAATGTCAAGCAGCGAATGCCAATT
This sequence comes from Candidatus Microgenomates bacterium, assembly GCA_015486535.1. GTDB lineage: Bacteria > Patescibacteriota > Microgenomatia > UBA1400 > PJMF01 > WFTH01. Next base: position 290 of record WFRK01000052.1, read on the forward strand.
ACGTCTGTGCCAGCGACTATGGCAACAAGTGTCGTTTAGACACGAACCGCGCTTCAACCGGTTGTCAACCGGCGGCAAATACTTATGCTTGCAATTCTAGTTGCACGACAACGGCTCAGTGCCAAACAGTTGATAGTCACTATGTTTGCGCCACTGATTATGGCAGCAAGTGTCGTCTCAGCAGTAATTTAACTGCCACTAACTGCCAGCCCGCTATTTATGTGACACCGACACCGGCGCTAGGTTGTAATGATGTTTGCAGCAGTAATGCTGACTGCGCTAATCCCGATTACATCTGTTATCAAACACCTGACGGAAGCAATCACTGTCGGCTCGACAACTATCCTAATAGTGATAATTGCACTCAACCAAAACAATCTGTTATCACACCGACACCGGCCCAAACAACACAGGCGATCGCTCAAGCAAACACTGTCACAGCTCAAGGTCAGCCAACGCTGCCTGCCAGTTTACCGGTTACGGGACCAGCTGATTGGGCTAATTGGTTGAAGGCCGGCTTGGCGACAATGGGTATCGGCGCCGCCCTACTCTTGTTGCTTTAATTGCCAGAAAATCGAAGTCTCCAAATCGGAAATCGCTAAAAAGTTGATCGTTATGCTTGTTTTGCAAGTTGCATTGTGCGCACACTAGGACTTGAACCTAGAACCATCAAGGTATAAGCTTGATGCTCTACCAATTGAGCTATGTGCGCTTTCTTGATTATTATAGCGTAAGACAGTGTTATAATATAGCTTCTGATGACAAAGAAAAAGACAAAAAACAGCTTAAAAGATAAATTGAAACAAATGAAACTAAGTTTGTTACGGATAGTTTTTATTATGGCGATTATTGCCATTGGAGGATTTGTCTATTTTCAACGCATCAAAGCGGAACAAAAACCGGTTCATTTTGTTCATCCGCTAAAAAAAGATCTTACAAAATATCTGGAAGTATCCGGTGTGGTCGATGCAGATGAAAAAGTGAGATTACGTTTTCTGGCCGGTGGTAAGGTGGTCTATCTGGGTGCTCAAGAGGGCGATTCGGTGAAAAAATATCAAACAATTGCCACTATCGATGAAGCACTTTTACGCAAACAGTTACAATTAGACCTCAATAATTATTCGATTCAACGTGACACTTGGGAACAAGTGCGTGATGACTATGTCGAAAATGGCCAGGGTATCCCTCAGCCTATTGCCAACATCAAAGATCAGCGTTACGTTCATCAGCAGCAACTTAAACTTAACAACAGCGTGCTAAACGTTGAAATTCGTAGCATTGCCATTAAAAATAATCGTTTGACTGCCCCATTTTCCGGCATTTTAACTCATAGTCCGATTAGCAGTGTCGGCGGACAAGTAATGGCAACCGACTATTTTGAAATTGTTAATCCCCAAAGTTTGATTTTCAAGGCGACGGTAGATGAAGCCGATATTGCCCAGGTTAAATTAGGTCAAAAGGGCAAAATTACCTTAGATGCGTATCCGGATCAATCGTGGAACAGCCAAATCAAATACATTTCCTATTCGAGCTACCAGAATAGTGATGGCAGCACCGTTTTCTTAATCAAACTACCTTTGACAAAGAAAAACCTGAACCAATTCCGTTTAGGCATGAATGGTGATGTCTATTTGCAGTTAGCCAAAAAGAAGCAGGTACTCAGCCTCCCCATCGAAGCACTAAAAGAGAGAAATGGTCATGATTACGTGATGTTAAAAACGGCAGACAACCAAACAAAGGAAAAAGAAATTCAAATTGGTCTAGAAACGGATAACGACGTCGAAGTAACACAGGGTCTCACATCTCATGATCAGGTTTTATTACCAAAGTAGAGTTCTCTGATAACAATAGTTTTTTTTGCCATAAAAAAGCAATAAATTCTCAACAAGCGCAATCGCATGAAACAGAAAAAGCAATCAATGAAATCTGCTAAAAAATCCTTGCCGGTTTTGCAACTAAAAGATGTCTCCAAGCATTATTCTCTGGGTGACACGATCGTTAAAGCTCTGGATCAAATTAATCTGACAATTAATCAAGGAGAGTTCGTTTCTGTCATCGGTCCTTCCGGGTCGGGGAAAAGTACCTTTTTACAAGTGGCCAGTATGTTGGCCGAACCAACTCGAGGAAAAGTAATTCTCAAAAAGAAAGATACGAGTCAGTATGATGAAGTTCAACGCGCGAAACTAAGAAATAAAGAAATTGGTTTCATTTTCCAGCAATTTAATCTTTTGCCGAAGATTTCTGCCCTTGATAATGTGGCTTTACCACTGATCTATGCCGGTATAAAAGAAGGCGAGCAAATTGACCGGGCGCGCGCAATTTTAGCATCAGTCGGTTTGGCGCATCGTCTCGAGAATACCCCGGGACAGCTTTCTGGTGGACAACAACAACGTGTCGCCATTGCGCGCGCCCTCGTCAATCAACCAAGTATCATCTTTGCCGATGAGCCAACCGGCAATCTCGACAGCCAAAGTGGCCAAGAAATCATGAACTTACTCAAAGAACTTCACCAACAAGGGAAAACAATTGTGCTCGTCACTCATGATCCCCTGATTGCGGAACAAGCAGAAAGAACTGTGAAATTCAAAGATGGAAGAATTATTCATTAACATGTTACTCTTTACTTTTAAACTCGCTCTAAAATCAATTATGCGCAACAAAAGTCGCACATTTTTGACAATGCTGGGGATTATTATCGGTGTTAGCTCAGTCGTATTATTGACAAGTATCGGTACCGGTCTCAAGATTTATATTGAGCAGCAATTTCAATCTCTTGGCTCAAATACGATTTATGTTGCCCCGGGAAATCCTTTGGGGGCAAGTGGCGGACCAACAAGTCAGGCTGCAGTGATTGAGCGTTCGAAACGAACTCTAAAGAAGCGATATTTAAATCAGGTTTTGCGGGAAAATCGAGATTTGATTCGCAGCGGCGTCGCCAGTTTAATGAGCAGTGGCACGGCTAAATATAAGACAAAAGAAGAAAAAGCCACCTTTTATGGAGCGATGACTGATTATGCCAAAATTACTCACCTCAAGTTGAAAGCGGGCCGCTGGTTTGCCAAGGACGATGATCAACGGAGTCGGCGTGTGGTTGTTTTGGGCAACAACATTGGCGAAAAACTTTTTGGTACTGTCGATCCAGTCGGTAAAAAAATCAAACTGAGCAGCAAAAGCTATCGCGTTATCGGTGTTTTAGAATCACGTGGTGGTGGTTTTGGCGGACCAAGTTGGGATGATTTTGTTTACCTCCCCTTTGCCACTCTGAGTCGAGATTTTAACATTGATACCATCAAGGCTTTTCTCTTCCAAGCAAAGGATAAAACTAAAACCGATGAAACAATCAAAGCGATTAAAAAAACTCTTTTGAAATCAATGACTGAAGATGATTTTTCTGTTTTTGATCAGACACAAATATTAAGTACGGTTAACGGCATTCTTAATGTTTTAACGCTTGGTCTGGGAGGGATCGCCGCTATTTCTCTTCTAGTTGGTGGGATTGGCATTATGAATATTATGCTTGTGTCGGTCACAGAAAGAACAAGAGAGATTGGTTTGCGTAAAGCGATTGGCGCCACACCGAACTTGATTATGCTGCAGTTCCTCATCGAAGCAATCCTCCTTTCCGTCATCGGTGGTTTAATTGGTCTAGTCTTAGCCTATGTCGGTTCACTTTTAATCAAGCCTTACTTCCCCGCTCAAGTTACTTGGCAGGCCGTTATTTTGGCTTTCGGTGTTTCCACCGTCGTTGGTTTAATCTTCGGTGTCATGCCTGCGAAACGAGCCGCCAAACTATCACCGATCGAAGCGCTTCGATATGAGTAAATTCGTACTTATGCTACACTAATAGGGTGTTAACTCGTTTCTTGCGCTTACTATTGATCCTCTTTCTGGTGGCCGGCATTGGTTGGTATTTTCTTTATCGCAATCAACAGTTTTTAAATTCAAATAGATTAACTCAATTTACCGATCAACTAGTTAAATTACCGGAATCAATTTCGACTCATCAAGATATTCTTGGTTTAGAAACTAAGAATCTTGATATTAAGCAACTAAAAAATGATCAGAAAGTGGGCGGTATTGACCTCGGTCATAGCTTGCAAGCTTTTAAAACTACTCAGGATTTTTTCAAACATGTCGTCAAAACAAATGAGAAAGATCAAAGCAATTTGACTGACCGCGCTTTGAAATACGGCACCTACATTTACTGCAAACAAGTCGTTAATCAATGGGAAACAGCCACACCCTCACCTCAAAAATAATCTAAGCCGCTAAAGATTACTTCTGCTCTGAATTTCTTGCTCGACTTCCTCTTTGTCACGACCGTATTTCAAGCGAGAGAGTTCCTTAATCATTTCCGCTTGTTTCGGATTCATGCGCGCTTGCACCGCATCCATATCTTTGTAGAGTGACATTGAAAAAGCGGGTACCGGCTCATTACTCACAATCGTTTTGACATAAACATTGTATTTCTCAATATTGGCCAAATCAGTCTCGTTGAAAGTGGGGGCAAATTCATGCTGTAAGAAATTTGCATCCGGCACACCAACTCTGAAAGAAACTAGGGTACCGACATTACCAAAAACGGCATTCTTTACCTCCTCATCAATCTGACCGATAAACTGATTGGCCACAACTAAATTAAGACGATACTTTCGCGCTTCGGATAAGATGGTGGCAAAATCTTCGGTGGCATAATTTTGAAACTCATCAACATAGAAATAAAAATCATGGCGGTGTTCCATCGGAATATCTTGACGACTCATCGCTGCCGTCAATACTTTTGGTACTAAGATCAAACCAAGAAATTTGGCGTCCTCTTCCCCTAAAATACCTTTAGATAGATTGACCAAAATAATTTTTTTCTCATCCATCGCTTTTCTAAAATTAAAGGCGCTTCGTGGTTGGCCAATGATATTGCGCATCGTTTTATTGGTCACAAATCGGCCAAATTTCGACACAATGTAGTCGAGTACTTCGGATTTATGAAAATCAGATGTTTGGGCAATCTGGTCTGTCCAGTAGCGCCGTACCACCGGATCCTTGACCTCGGGTAGAATTTCTTTGACATATTTTTCATCTGTTAAGGCGCGAACCAACTCAATAAAAGTAGAACCTTTATGATACATAATCGTTAGCATGGCATTACGAATAGCATGCTCGAATCGGGGCCCAATGATACCGGTACGGTGAGGATCGTAAAGTTTATACATTAAGCCGATGATAGAGCTAACCACAAAATGACGTTGCTCTTCACTATCTGCTTCCATCATATTTAGTCCCATTGGTCGGTCTAAATCTGACGGATTGAAATAAATCACGTCATCAGCTCTCTCTGGCGGCATTAGTTGTAATAAGTCTTCCACAAACTCACCATGAGGATCGATGGCGCAAACACCTTTGCCGGCTTCAATATCTTGGAGAATCATCTCCTTGAGGAACTCTGATTTACCTGTGCCGGTTTTACCAATAATATACATGTGACGTCGGCGATCCTTTTCAGAAATATAAACTTTTCTTTCTTGACCACGATAGATTGATTTACCCAAATAAAGTCCGCTATGAGGAATTTGGGCGGGAGCGGGGGCACTTTTGGCATTGAGCCAACGAATATGGGGGGTCTCGACAGTTTTGTTCGGAAAATGAATAATCGTCGCCAGCTCTTCAGAATTCAAAATCGAACTGTGACGATTGAGTAACGGTGCATAACGATAAATAAAATCGATCATGAAAAGCTGTTTAATGAAAATACGTGACTTTTTAAAATTATTATAGCTTGAGGAAAATTGGGCAAAGGCGCCGGTGATATTGTTTAAATGCATTTCCGCATGAGTCTCATTGGTTGAATTAACGACAATGCGAATACTGGTGCGAAAACCGGGTTTTTCCGCTTTAGTCACAATTGCTTCCATTTCTTTTGGATCGTGATTGTAAGTGGCTTTTTCCGGGTCGGCTTCACGTTTTTTTTGAGCAGCCACATAACCTCTGGCTTTCTTTTGCCAGCGATTACCAATCGGTTGAAGTAGGATTTGAACAATTGCTGCTTCTCCTTCGCTCATCTTAGATAAAGCCGAAGTCAAAAGTGATAAACCGTCTGTCGGTAAATCCTTATAAGTTTTAATCGGAAAATTATTCCCCTTCTCCAATTCAAGTGAAGCAAAACTCACCCGACCTTTTTCGCTAAAAATATTCACTTCATCGACTGCTTCAATCATAGCCGTCGGATAAGCGCCATTGATTTGTTTCTCTACTAAATCTCTAATTTGTTGGGGACAAGTAACATAAAAAGCAATATCTTCCTTCATCGCCACAATTTCAAAAGTAATGATATGTTCCGGTTTCATCAGAGATTTAAAGAAACCGCTATTTTTTAAGGAATAAAGACCGGTAAACATTTGCTCGGCCGCATCAATCTTAATTTCATTCGTGTGAGGTAAACGAATCAATAGAGTAATAAAATCTAAGGCGTAGGCCTCGCGGCGACGGTGCTTGAACCACTGAAATAGCATATAGAGAAAAACAAGAAAAATAAGCAGAAAAACCATAGCGACAGCCAAGGTGCTAAGAAAACTCAACAGCTGAAAGGTGATTTGATTAATATTTGGCATTGATTGATTATATAACAAGATGCGCTTAAGCTCATCTCATTGATTACTGATCGCTAGTGTTTTCGTCTTGACGATAGATAACTGAACCAACAAACTCTTTCACAATTTTATGACTAAATTCAATCAACCATCTGATGCTGAATTTAACACCCTTAAATCGTGCTTTTTTTTCATCCGCCATCGAGATAGGCAAAACAACTACCGGTTGAGTCGGATGATGCGGCTGGGTTGATAACTGTTTCCCATCAATCACAATCGGTTCCGCCAGTTGATCAGCGTGGTCTTCTACTCGTTGCACATACTCAGATACTTCCGGCGAGATTTCCGGACTCTTTTCCACTTCAACCGACTGGTCGGAAACTGTATCAACGACACGAGCGTCGGGTGAAACGGCTGCCGCCCTCTCTTTACCACTAACGAGCGGAGCAACCACCTGGTTAGTTTTTGCCGCCATTTGCTGAATTGCCGGGTGAGCAAGACTGGTGATCGCTTCATCTGTTACTTGTTTTTTGGCCTCGTCAATCGCTTTCAGAGCTAAATCAAGTTTTGTATTATCATCTAAATCAGAACCAGCTGGTTGATCGGCATCATCACTTTTTAGCTGAGATTGACGAGTTTGCTGAGATGGCTGCTTTTGACCCTGACGACCCAATAGGCTATTAGCCATTCTCAGTGAGTAAGATTGAACATTGGTGGCAGGCATACTGCTTCAGTATACTAAAGATGACCCTTCTTGTCAGCTGTTTCTCTTCCCATCAATGTTTTTGTTTTGCGGGTATTTCCACCACTAAATTAACCGGTACTGGCGAATGAATAATGGGTAGTGTTGCGGGTAATTGACCGGCAGGCGGCGCTGGCACATTTTCTGTTTTGGCCACCAAGTGCTGGTCGACTAACCAATAAAAATCAAGAGGAAACTCCATTTGTTTCATCCAAAAATGGGCAATTTGTTTTTTTGGCAAAACGAAAATCATCCCATTACCCTTCACTTGATCGAGGTGACGCCTACCCAATCCCAGAGTCAAGGAAGATGGTTGATGAACCACCTCTAACTGATAATTTTTCCCCTCAAGTTTAAGATTGATTAAACTATGATCGGGCAGTAAACGGAGTCGTACCGCCAGATGAGTTTGAAAATAAAAAGCGGCGATCATGAATAAAAGTAATAGAAATAAAGCCGGTAGAAAATAAACAAACAGCTTCGTTTGACTCATAAGTTTCAGTATATAATACTCACTGAAATGAAATCTAAAGTAAAATCGCTACGACAACGATTTATTGCGCATCGATCACAACTGATCCATTTTGGTTTTTTAACTACCCTGCTGTTAGTATTGTTGAGTTTTAGTCAAATATTGAGTCCAATTTTCTGGCCCTTTGAGTTAACCAGCCACTTTCATTTTCAATATGCTCTTCTCTTTCTTTGTTTAGTCGTCTTTTGGATTAGTTTGAAGAAATCATCTTTGATTGTGTTGGCAACATTTGGATTTTTAATCAATTTCATTTTTATTTTACCCTTTTATTTCCAACCAACGGCCAATGCCCTCGATAGCAATATGACGAACACAAAAAGCTTGAGTCTCATTTTTGATAATTTTAATTTTATGAATGATCACTTTGATCGGCTAATTCATTATATCAATCAAAAAAATCCTCAAGTTGTGGCCATTGTTGAACTGCCTGAGAACCATTATCAAACGTTGAAAACTAAGTTAAGCCACTACCCCTACTCTTTCCATGCTTCGGGCCAAAAACAACTTGGTCTGGCTGTTTTTAGTCAATTACCCTTTAATCGGCGACCATATGTCCATTATTTTGGCAATGCTAATTTTCCCACTATTGAGGTTAATTTTGGTCAAAGCGATCAGCAAGTACTCTCGTTACTCGTGGTCCATGCACCACCACCAATCAGTGCTCAATACTTTCATAAGCGGAATCAACTATTTGATGATCTAGCGAACTATTTGACAAAAAAACAAACGCGGACAATTGTAGTGGGTGATTTTAACAGCACTTTGTGGTCACCTAATTTCAGTCATTTGCTCAAAAAAGGCATGGTAAAAGAAAGCCGAGATAATAATGGTTTTCAGCCATCATGGCCGGCCCAACTGCCTCAATGGCTTCGTCTGCCCATTGACCATGCTTTGATTACAAAAGACTTAAAGGTGGTCGTCCGCCAAGTCGGGCCTAACGTTGGCTCAGACCATCTACCGTTCTATCTTCAGATTTTGTTGCCAAGCACGCCTTAAACTCAGCGCCGCAATCAAGGCAACAAAAAAAACTATCGCTTGATTGACACCCAACCAAGAAAACGGACCGGGGAAAACCGCCTTATCCAATCTAATAAAGTCTAAAAAAAAGCGCGCTAAACTATAGCCGAGTAGATAAACTAAAAATAAATGACCGGAACCGATGCGAAAAAAATTTTTGCTTCGTTGACTGAGCCAATAAATAAGCCATACCAGAAATAGCAAAGCAATGATCTCATATAAAAACAAAGGTTGATAATAAGCTTGAGAGGCAAATCCGGGCAAGCGATGGGCACTATCAATATAGAGAGCAAAATGAGATTGGGTCGGTAAACCGTAGAGTTCCTCATTGGCGTAATTGCCCAAACGGCCAATGGCTTGAGCGAGTGGTAAACCGAAAACAGTTAGGTCTAAAAAAGTTGTTTGATTGATTTTAACGGGACTGATGCCGAGTAATTGATGAAGTTTTTCATGCCAAAAATTAAAGGTGGTTAAACCAAGCCAACCCCCAGCTAAAGCTCCAAAAATACTCATTCCCCCGGCATTGACAAAGAAAATACGCCCCCAATGATTTTGATAAACGGGCCAGTCGGTTAATACATGCCACAAACGAGCCCCAATCAAGGCTAAAATAATTACCGCTGTGACCAGCTGCCAAAAATAGTCTCCGTCTAATTGAAGAGCCTTTGATTTTCTCTCAACTAACCATAAACCGACTAATAAAGCGAGGCCGATAAACAAACCGTAAAGGTGAAACGTGATCGGCCCAAAAATAATCACTTGAGGCAAAAGGCTGTTCAAATTGATTTAAATCGACTAATTTTTACTAAACTTCGATCAACTTTATTCTTAAATTGGCTATCTTTTTGGTACCAATCAACAAAATTATTTAAGACTTGGTCTAATTGAGCATATGAAACTTGATCGCCAAAATAGAGAACGTTGTTACCGGCGACCACCGCTTGGCGCGCTACTTGAGATAAGGTGCGGGTATATTCTTTTGTTTGCGGATCAAATCTCGCCGCTTTCAAACTTAAGTCATCAGTGAATAAAAGAAGTTCGTCATTCACCGCCGCAATTTGCTTGACACATTGAGGCGTGAGGGCGCAGGCCATGCCACCGGATTGTTCCACACCCACCAGACTAACCAAAACCGCTTTTTTGGTTGAAATCGGTTGGTCTTCTTGATCAATGACGGTTTTGAATGGCACCAAATCAGTTTGAGCAATTTTAATGGTAGCAAACTTGTCCGTTAAGTCAGATTTTAACCGACCAGTACCGGGAAAGTGTTTCAGCACCGATAGAATGCCCACCTTGTTCATTGCGCTAATATAATCCATCGCATAACGGGTAACTCGATTGGCATTAGTCGAACACAAGTGAGGATTGAGAGCAGTAGAGCTTGTCGCAACATCAAGGGAAGGCGATAAAACAAAATTAATTTTGACATTGGCTAATTCAGCGGCGGCAGAGGCGAGCTCGGTTTTCGCTTGATGAGGAGATAAATGACAAAGACGACGCCAGCTCGGTAAAGGAGTAAAGCCTTCACCACTAAGTGATTGCTCTTCCCCACCATCATTAATTACCCCTGTCCAAATCGGTTCTGGCTGCTTTTGGTTCAATTTCGCTAAGGCCTGATTCAATTGATCTAAAGTAGGCACGTCAAGTTTGTGACCGGAAATAAGAATCATGCCTGGTCTATTCGCTTTAATCCACTGCGGTAAATCTGTCTTTGTTTGCGGTGTCAATACCAAGGGTACAAGAAACAGTTGAGCTAATTTGATTTTCAATTGTTTCGTTGATTCATTGGTTGGTGATCTTGTCGGAGTGATTTGGGTGATTAAAGTGGCTGGTTTAGTCGTTTTTCGAGGAGCAAATGGTTGAAAAAAATAATTTGCCACCGCTAAAACCGCTATCATGCTCAAAACCGCAATCAAAAATAGAGTATTCCGCATAGATGTCAGTTATTATAGGGATAAACTAAAGGATCGTCTACCACCCTCAATGCTTGACATCATCCTTGTGAGGCGATTGCTGACGCTTTCTTCTCAACTGCTTTAATTTCCACATAAAAACTCTTGCTTTAGAACGCACTCGAGCATCGGCAACATACGATCGCGCCGATTCAAGTAAACTGCGCTTTTCTCGTTTAGCCAAACGAATATACAGACTCTTGTGAGCCAAATCGTTCAGTTCGTGGGCCAAGCGCAAACCATAATCTTGAAATTCTTGGGAAATATATTTATTCCTCTTTACTTGATAATTATCAAACAAACTTGAAAGAGGTTGAAAAGAAGATGAACGAGACATGACTCCATTGTAACCTATGTGACAACGACAATGAGGACAATAGTTGAAAATTATTCTAAACTAGCATCGTATTTATCATGGAGAAACAAACTCAATAATACTCCAATGCTACCAAAGACGAATAGCAAGTGCCACTGACGTACAATCAGAAAAATGCCAATAAACGACAGCCAAAATAGAATCCCAAATAAAGCGATAATCACCTCATAGTAAACAAAATAAGAATGGGCTTTGTGGCCCTTACTGCGGCGAAATAGAATCATATCGTAAAAGAGCCAATGAAAATTAGAAATGAGGCGATCTAAACTATCAACAAGAGCAATGCTAAATATAGAGGTGACTTGTGTTCGTAATAACCAAACAAGAGAAAGCAAACCGCCAGAGAGATGAAATGCCTTGCGATTCTTGATTTTGTCTAGCACAAAAGCGGCCAGTAAACTCACCAACATCGCTAAAAATAGAGAGATTGTATAAAGAAATCCAACTTTACCGATATTTTTGAGAATGAGAAAAACATATAAAGGCCAAAGATAAATAATCGTGTCGGATAAGTAACGACCCGTCACCGAAAGTGCCAATCGACGATAACGTTTCTCTCGAAACCAAACAAAAAACTCATGCCAACTGGGTTTATCATAGTCAGATTTTAGATGCATCAACATGGTAACTATCAAGCCAACCAAAGTACCGATTAAGCCGAACAAAAACAAAACTTCAAAACCTAATTTAAGGGAAACTAAACCGGCAATGGCAGGAGAAATAACGGCAACCAATTGAAGTAGAAATTGGAGCAAACCGAGATCCGAGCCCATTTTTGCTTTATGAGCCGACTTTGACAAAATAGTTTTATAAATCGGCCAAAATAAATTTCCTTGAATGGCATCGAATAGAGCGGCAACAAGAATTAAGGCCGGGCGATTAATGGATAAAAATAAAATTGCAAAATAGAGACTGTAGATAAGGTATGACCAGATCATCGCTCGTTGATAACCCAACTGAATTGAAAGTCGTCCTTCGGGAATGAGGAAAATAAGCATCACTAGCTTGAATAAAAGATAATAAAGCGCGATCATGATCATCCCTGCCTGCATTTGATTCAGTTGAATGATTGGCTGAAGTAAAGGAATAAGAAATTTTTGGCCGGAAACAAAAAGATAAATTGGGAAGAAAAAATAAGCGATTTTATTCACTAGATCACGCAACACGCGATTGACATAAAGAAGCTTCATCTGACGAGTACCGTCAAAACCAATGCGCGGCAAATGAAGATGATAGGATTGAACTCTAGGCATAATTTGGGAGTCAGAATGGGCTCTTGCCGCTTAGTAATAAATGGACTGTTTCTTTGATAGTTTGTTTAACGAGGCACAGTTCCTCTTGATTAAACTGAGCGAGAACATATTCAGCGCCACTCGGTTGACCAGAAACTAACCGCTGGTCAATCCCCAAGCGTAAACGCCAAAACTGAGTTGTCTTTAATTGCGCTTCAACCGAGGCCACACCATAATGATTTTGGGGACTTTTAGCGAAAGCGAATTTGAATTTGCCCAATTTCAAGTCTAAATCATCGTGCACTAATAAGAGCTTATTTGTTGGATTTTGTGGTTGCGGACCGAGGTCAATCGAGTAATAAGCCAAAGTGGCTCGAACGGCTTCACCGGATAAATTCATAAAAGTCTGCGGTTTAATCAATAGCCAATGATTATTTTTGGCAATACCGGCGCGAGTTTTTTTGAGCAGTTGAAACTTTAAATCAAGTTGGTCGGCTAATTCATCAAGAAAAAGAAAACCGGCGTTGTGGCGTGTCCGGTCATATTGCAAACCGGGATTACCTAAACCGACAATAATTTTTCTCATAGATTTTGCTTTGCTTATTAATTGAGATCTATTATAATCTTAGCAAGCATGAGGCTAAAAACAACCGCTTATTTTTTTTCGATCATCATTCCCACTTTAAATGAGGAGAAGTATCTACCCAAACTCCTCCGAGATTTGGCAAAACAAACTTTTTTCAAAGATAAATTTGAAGTGCTTGTGATTGACGGTCATTCGACTGATTTAACAAAAGAAAAAGCCGAGAAATTTAAAACTAAACTCAACTTAAAGATCATCACCGTCGAGAAACGAAATGTTTCTTACCAACGTAATTATGGGGCGGCAAAGGCAAAAGCCGACTGGATACTCTTCATGGATGCTGATAATCGCCTAGATCGGACGTTCCTAGATGACATTAGAAATCAAATCATTCATCACCCCAGTGTGGATTTGCTCAGTACGACTGTCAAGGTTGATGGCCAAAATACAACTGATAGTGCGATTGAAAAGTCGGTCAATGCTTATCTTTATATTGCCAGTTATCTCAAATTAAAACTCGCTCTAGGTGCTTTTATCGCCACAAAAAGAAAAGTGCTCAAAAAAGTTAAATTTGATGAAAAAATGAAAGTTTACGAGGACAGTCTCTTTGTCACTAATGCGGTCGAGCAACATTTTCATTTCAAAATTTTTACTCAGCCAAAGTGGACTTATTCTTTGAGACGAATCAAGAAGGAAGGATTGGTTAAAACCGCCATTGTTGCCGCTAAGTTGAATTTAAATTATCTTATGGGTTATGATTTTTCCAAAAAAAACTTCGGCTATGTGATGGAAGGGGGCAACTACTACAAACAAACAAATGAAAACAACCTGGTTTTTGGCCTGAACCAATTTTTGCGCTCCGCTTCAAAAGAACAATTAAAAAAAGCAAAAAGATTATTCAGAAAAATCAAGGACGAGCTTTAAACGATTAGCTAATCTTTGTTGCTAATACTATATGGGTAAATCAATGACGCAATTATTCCAGTTCACCTAATTCATTAATGCTCGTGGCATCCTCCCACGATTTGTCAATCCGCAGCCGGATTAAGCGCGGAAAGCGAAGCGCCACACCGGCAGCATGAACCGGTGAATGAGTAATTTCGTCAGCCGCAATTTCCACGACCAATTTTGGTTCCACCCAAACGTCCGGTTGGAGTAATTTGTTGACCGAATGGTAAACCTTTGGTTTTTGGCTTGTTTTTAGTTGATCAAGCTTTTGTTTTAAAATCTTTAGCTGATCCTCACTCATACCGGTGCCAATTTTGGCAATAGAAAGAATCTCTTCGTTGTAACCCATAATGCCTACCAAAATCGCTCCCAGACCAAATTGGGCTCGTTTGCCGCGGCCGAAATAGTAACCCATGACAACAAGATCTAACGTATCATGAAGTTTGCCACTCGTTCCCTCCGCTTCCTTAATTTTTACCCAACGCCAACCTTTGCGACCAGCTCGATAGGGTGCCTGGGGATGTTTAACCACGACACCCTCATAGCCGTCAGCCAACATTTGTTGATGGAATTGATGTAATTTTTGCGCATCATCAAATAAGTGGTGGGGAGTTTTGACTAAAACAGGATTGACTGGAAAAGCTTGAGCCAAAAACGTTTTTCTCTCAAGCAAAGGCAGATCGATCAGTGGCCGATCATCGACATCGAGAATGTCAAAAACATAAAAACGAATGGGAATCTGTTGCGCCATTGAAGCAATATTATATTTACGCTTGCGCTTCATTGTTTCTTGGAAAGGTACAATTTCACCTGTTTGCGGATTAATGCCTACCGCTTCCGCATCAAAAATACAACTTTTAAATTGAATAAATTGGCCAATCATTTTGACTTCGGGAAACATGGCGCTAATATCCTCTAAACTGCGACTATAAACCTGAGCCAGTTGTTTTTCAGCATCGAAATGAATCTGAGCTCTCAAACCATCATATTTTGGTTCGGCGACAACCGAGCCCATTTTTTCGATAATTTCCTCGGCCGTATTTAAACGTTGACACAACTCCGGTACAACCGGTACCCCAACTTGCACGTCATAGGCTGTTTGGAGAGCCACCAAGCCACCCCGAAGATAAACTTGCGCTAATTTACCGATATCCGCCTGACGCTGATAATAAGTTTCCAATAATTTGGTTTGAGTTTTATCGCCCACTTTCGCCCAAGATAAAGTATCAAGTAAAGTCATTAAACCAAAACCAAGTCTCATCTTGCCGAGCACAACTCTCACTGTATACTTGGCCGCACTTGGAGAAATCTTCTCTAATAAAGCAAGTAATTTAAGCAACTTTCTGTCTTGAGACCCGGCACCACTGTCTTGAGCAATTTCAATCAAACTTTGGTAAACGGCGGTGATTGAGAGTGATTGTGGGGCCAAATGTAGTTTAGCCATGATTTGTTTTGTCAATAAACCCAGGTCTCCTACTCTGCCATATTCTTGCTTTACCCAAGAGACAAGACTTGTCTCATCAGTTTGGGCAAATAAATTAGCTTGACTTTGGTCAATAATTTCCACCGATTGATATTTTGCCAACAATTTCGCCAGAAGACGCAGAATCATTTTTTCGCTCAAATTAAATTCCAATGAACGATATTGGGGCATCAAACGACCTTGAATGAGATAGAGAGTGGGTTTAATCTCTTCATCGGTTAGTTGAGGTAAAAGTTGCGCCAACTGCTGCGTCATCGCCAATCGCGAATCAGTTGCTTCAATTGTTTCCAACTGCTGACAAAGTTGATTAAAATTCATAAATAAAACCCATCTGATTGTAAAGCAACTCATTAAATAAGCTGCTTATTTGAGCATAACAAAAAAAAAGACAATCCCCAAGCATCATTTTGGCTATCCGCGTTGACATTCTCCCGTTTGCAAGAATAATGCTGGAATTATGCAGGAATAATGTTACAATCGAAGAGGTATGTATCAACCTCATTTTCACATCAGCAATAATCTCTTAACTTATATTGCCCGCATCGAAGCGGCCAAATCCTTGATTGATACGGCACCGATTGTGCCTGCTTGGGAGGTTAAATTTCGTAATGCCGCTCTAAATCGCACGGTCCATTTTGGCACTAAAATTGAGGGAAATGAGTTAACGGCTCAACAGGCAAACCAGATCATTCGCCTCGCCAATGTCAACGATAGCCGTGAAGCAATGCGTAAAGCGGGAATTTTGGCACGAGATCGTGATGTCCAAGAAGTAATTAATTATCGCAATGTGATTGAATGGATTGATAAGCAGAAAAATATCAAACCTGATGATGTTTTTGATCAAGCAACTTTAAAAGTCCTGCATAAACTGACGGTGGAACGCATCATTGACCCAAAGTATGTTGGCAATTACCGGCGCAAACAAGTGATTGTTGAAAGTGGCGTGGCGGGAGGGGTTGTTTTCCGCCCACCGGTTTCAATTGAAGTGCCCTACTTAATTGATGATCTGTTTGTTTGGGGAAAATCAGTCAAGGCAAAAGATATTCATCCGATTTTTCGCGCCGCCATCTTACATTATCAACTGGTTTATATCCACCCATTCATTGAAGGCAATGGCCGAACCGCACGAGCGATGGCGACTTTACTGATGTACGCTTTGGGTTATGATTTTAAACGGTTCTTCTCACTCGAACAATATTTCGACAGTGACGTTAATGCTTATTACGAAGCACTTTTATCGGTGCAACAATCAACGAAGAACGATCTTACCTACTGGCTGGAATATTTTACCTATGGTTTGGCGGTGGAAATAGAAAAAATCAAGTCACAAGTATTAAAGCTTTCAAAAGATCTCAAGCTTAAAAAACAATTGGGCAAACAAATCGCCCTGTCTGAACGGCAAATTATCTTACTTGAATTATTTCAGCAACAAGATGAAATCACCAGTGATGAAGCGCAGCAAGTTCTACCCAACGTCTCTGTTGATACCATTTTACGTGATATTAAGGATTTAATTCATAAAGGAGTGATTGAGAAAAAAGGCGTCACAAAAGGAGTTCGTTATCGTTTGGTCGGAGCTTAAAAGTCACCAATAAATATCTTAAGAACAAAATTTTTCCAGAGTTTTTGAACTACTTTTCTCGCATGAGCTGCCAAAAAGTTTTCGGTATTTGTCTAATCAAATCAGCGGCATTAAAATTTGGTCCCACTTCTTGCCAAAGTTTCTCCGCGCTTTTTTTGACAATTAAACTGGCAAGCACACAAGCGGTAACAGCGCTTGTTTGCGTGTAAAAAGCCGCCACCAAACCGGCTAAAATATCTCCACTTCCCCCCTTAGTTAAACCGGCATTGCCGCCGGTAATGGCAACCGAATCATCACCTGTGAGGACCGTATCTGTTGGACCTTTGGCTAAAATGGTTAAACCTCGTCGTAGTAATGGACTTAAAATTGTTTTCTGTTGAGCGGTAATATTTGAAGGAGCATTAGTACTTGCTTCAATATGAGTCTGAGCAATCTTATTGAGGAGAATTTTTAGCTCCCCTTTGTGGGGTGTAATGATCTGTCCCTGACCCAACCGGTCAATCGCCACTTCTTGCAGAGCACCACCATCAATTACCCACTTCTTTTTTGGATATTTTTCTAAAAAATGATTAATGATGTTAGCGGTCAGTTGGTTGCGTTCCATTCCCGGACCGATAAGCACAACATCATCTTCTTGAATGTAGGCTTCTACCTGATGCCAATCAACCACAATCCCCTGCCAAAAACCCGCTTTTAGCCGCTGACGAACCAATTGATTATTTTCATTCATCGGTGAAGTGAAATGAACAATATCGACAAATTTGCTGGCAATTTGCGCTGACCAAAAGATACTGGCATGAAATAATTCACTGCCACCGATGACCAGCAGCTTCCCATTCTGACCCTTGTGTGAGCCTGGATCTGGTAGGGAAATTTTTTTAAAGTAATCTTTAATTAACATGATGACTTTCTCATTATAGTACACAATAGGACTGGCACCTCACATCATCCCGTCTCGATTTTATCGGGATTGAGATTTGGTTTTTAGCAACCTCAAATCTTTTTAAGCACGTTCGTCCAAGTTTTTTTAATTATTTTAAATGGTTTAAACTTACTCTTTAGTTGTCGGCCCCTTAATTTCTTGCTTATCTCAGTTAGGTGCCGCCAAACTAAGGCTTAAAAATCTTTGAGGTTTTTATAACCTATTTGACTTTTACTCAATTTTTAATTTTTCTTTGCTCCCGACTACCTGCTAACCAAGCCGGATCAGCTTCTCCGCCTCTACCAGCTCCTTTACCCGCTCGCTTGTGCTGGTAATAATTGTTTGTCTGTTTTTAGTCAACTCAAGGACCAAGCGACGACTTTTTTGATCGAGTTCGGATAAAATATCATCCAGTAACCAAATAATCTGTTGCTCTGTCTTCGCCTCAATGTACTGACTCGCCCCGGCTTTAAGCCACAAAACCGCCAATCTTTGTTGACCGCGCGAACCGTAAACGGCCACATCCAAACCTTTGTTTGTCTTTTTGTCAAAAAAATTAACCTGTAAATCATCTTTATGGGGACCGATTAAACTATGGCCGGCCGCAATCTCTCTTTTTAAATACTGTTTCTGGCGCGCCTGGTTAATCACTCTCGGCAAATAAGTGACTGTGTAGTTAAATGGCAGCTCGGTTTTACTTAACCAATCAAGTAAGCGCTGTCGATAAGCTTGAATGATTTGGCCGTTTTTCACCAAGCTGAGATTCCAATATTCCAACACATTTACTGTTTGCTCTCCTTCTCTCACCAAGGGCAGCAGACGATTGCGTCTTTTAAGCGTGTTCTCGTAAGTTTTTAGACTCACTCGGTACTCATAAAAAAGATTAGTCAAAATTTGGTCTAAAAAGCCCCGTCTGCGGCTGGGTGAGCCCTCAATCAGACGCATATCTTCCGGACGGAATAACACCGTTTGGAACTGACCGATAAAATCTCTTTTTCTTTTTCTTACTTCGTTAAAACTAAATAGGCGATATTGGGTTTTTTTTCCTTGCACCAAACCTCGAGTTAATAAAATTTCTAATGCGTCAATTTCCGGCTTGGCAAAATTGGCCGTGTTTGGTTGACGAGCTTGTTTGAGCAGGACTAAGTTAACGCGCGCCAGTTCTTTATCAAATTCAATCATCTCCTCAATTTTGCCGGCACGAAAACTGTCTCCCGTACTAGCCAAATAAATCGCTTCAATGATGGCAGTTTTGCCGGAAGCATTCGGTCCTAAAATTAAACTCGTCTTGGGGGAAAACTCGACTGTTAGGGATGACTGCAGGCGAAAATTGGTTAGAGTCAACGTTTTAATCACCTTCATAGTCAAACTTTTTTATAAGACGGTTGGTAGACAATGCCACATATGGCAAGGTTATTACCCATTATGGAATCGTTGTCAACCGCCAGTTAAACAACTTCCTCATTATTTTTTCTCTATATTAAATAGACCTGATTTTAGAGCGATTCTACCCGGAGCTCTCAAGTTAAATGCTCTATAAAACTCACTGCCCTTCAGGGTTAACTCGCCTCTATCTGTCTGAAATTTGACTGAAGCAGTCACCCCATTACTGGCATAAGTGACCGAGACATCAACTACTCGGCTGTAGCCACCGGACAAACTGTCAGCCCTGCTTTTTAGCTCGCTGATTGAGTAGGGATTCCCTCCCCAACAACTGCCGATTGGCGTGATGCGGTTATCACTTTGACCGTTCTTCAGCATCACCACCCAAGCGTTGAGGATATCGGCCATTTCTTCCGCCGTCAGCCAAGGATGAGACCGGCCGCAACTGCCTCCTGAACGAGTTTTGTACCACGCTTTGTAAAACCAAGGACTGCCGGCAATTTTTTCGTAAGCTTGACTTGTCCAACCCGATCTACCTCCTTGAGCATCCCAGAATGCGGGGGTGCTGTACCCATTATAAGTGTATGATTCTTGATAGCCTCCGGAGGTACTGGCATACCAAGCGGAAAACGGTTTACCGTTGGCATAAAGTACTTTTCCTCTCGTTTCATTCACCGCCTTCTCCCAGTTACCTCCCTTTGGATTTGGTTTAAACACTTGACAGCTTTCCGTGGCACAGATTGTGCCGCCACGAGCCAAAGCGTAACTGCGGGCAGCTACCGCCTGGGCTTTTAACGCCTCCATGCCCCCCTTATCGCCCCAACTGCCGGGCATTTCGTAAATTCTTTTGGCATATTCTTCAAGAGAGTAATGGCCGTAACCTCGAACAGTGATCCTTTGGTCCGGATTAACATCTTTAATTTCAATACCCGAACCATAGTAAGCCTTTAAGATTGTTTGGTAATTTTGACCGTTTTTAGCTCTTCCGAAAGCACCATATTGGCTCATACCCTTAAAGTGAGGGGCACCAAAAGAAAAGGCGGCAAAAGCCGGACTAAATCCCGGATTATAATTCGGCCGAGAGGCGAGATCGTCGGCCGGAGGCACATCCCCCACGGTCGTGGTAAAAGTACTGGTTTTGGACGCCAAAATAGCTTGTTGCTTGGCGGAAAGGACAGCGATTTTTTGACTTAAATCTTTTTGATATGATTTGGCCTTACTAATCTCGCCTTGAAAGAAATTAGCTTGTTGATCAAATCGTTTTTCTAATCCGGCTAAACGTTTTTGTCTTAACTCTAACTTTTTCTTATCATTCTCCAAGCTAGCAATATCATTAATGATCCCCTTCATGATTCGTTCATCTTGCGCTTTCACCGAAGCACGATAAGCGAGATCGCGGGTAATATCGGTTTTCTGCAAACTAAAAAACACCAACAGAGGTGAAGAAACAACTCGTTTTTTCTTGTATTGTTCCCTGATTCGCTCCATTAAAATTTGATACTGCAAACTAAGATCATCATTTCTCTGGGCAATCGTTTGAGCCAAAGCAAGTGTTTTTTGTTTCGCTTTCGTTATACCGGAACGAATTGAGGCAATTTTTGTCGTTAAATTCTTTACTTCCGCTTCCAATGGTTTTGTGGCCGCTTCGGATAATTTTTTTAAATTAGCCAACTGATCAATTTGCTGCTGCAGGTCATCAACCGGACTAGTGGCGTAAATTGGTTGCGTCTGTTTGAACCAAACTAACCCTAAAATTAAAGCGGAAAACAAGATGGTAAGACTGATTAATTTGTGCATAGACAGGTGATGCTTCAGTATACCATTTCTCAACTATGAGATTAAACAAAAATAGGTTAAAATAGTCTTTGTGAAAA
>WFRK01000053.1 GCA_015486535.1 Candidatus Microgenomates bacterium
ATCAGGTTATTGATCTATAGTATTAGTTATAGTAAACTAACTTGAGGAATTGATTCAGACAATAAGTTAGTTAGAAATTGACCTTTCATTTTTGGGTCTGGAAGCAACGCATTTCGATCGTTGATCGGAAGTGACACCAATTTGATTGGCAATTAAATGGTTTTGAAAATGGAGATTTTATCTCACTTAGACACATCATCAATAACGGTTTTTCCACCTGATGTAATGAGACATCTACTTCTCATGATGATTTCGAACGCGCAAGAGCAACAAGGGCAAACGCCTGATTTGAGAGCTTGGTTGAGGCAGGTAAAAGAATCCTTGCAAATTAATGTTGTTGGTCGTGTTATCGTTGCCACTAAAAACCCAAAAAAATTTGCTGCTATTCAAAGATTTTTTGATACTATTGGTGGTATTCATGGTGATCACCCAATTGAAGTATTGGCTGGCGATATTCCTGGGAAAGAGGCGGCAGAAGATGATGCCGTCGCCGTTGCAATGGATAAGCTTCAAAAATTAATTCATCAGGTGTTGAAAGGAAGCTTTGGTGGGAGTACTTTAACATTGGCTTCAGACATAGTGGCCGTAGCTAAACAAAATAATATTAGGGGTAAGCCAAGACATTTGTTAAACTTATCCAGAATAGAAAATCTTAGCAGCGATTATTTACGTCAATACATAGAAGAATTAAAACAAATCTACTCTTCTTCTGAAGGTTCGACTGTTCAATATACGGTAGCCATGGTTTCTTCTTTGAAAACAAGGTTTAATTCTTCTCCCAGGCAACGTGAGGCTAGTTGTCGAGTGGTGTTGAAACTTAGACAAATTCCTGGAGAGGCGATTGATAGGTTTTTTACCATTGAAGATAAATTAAATCCAGGAACAATCGCTTTGGTGAGACAAATTAATGCTGGCTTACCAATTATTGATGGTAATGGTTTTCGTCAATATATTGAATCAGCCACAGTTGAAATCTTAAATTCAAATCATCACTCGTCGAGTGTAGTTAGAAGTATAGAATTAAATCTTACCGATACACTGCATTGGTCTTTATTAGAATTTATGATTATGGGAGGGGTACCGTTTAATTTCCCACAATTATTTGCGGATTGATAATCGTTGTGATAGAGATTTTGCATTTTTTTTGTTAGACTGGGTTCAGGCATTGATTGGTGAGTTTCTGCCTAAAGGATAAATTTATGTATCAAGACAAAGTCTTTCAACTGATAGAAAAAGAAACCCAAAGACAGAAAGAGGAGATTGGTTTAATTCCATCTGAAAATAACGTTTCACCTGAAGTAAGTGCCGTTCTCGCTTCTGTTTTGTCGAACAAGTATTCCGAAGGTTACGCCGGTCGTCGCTACTATGAAGGCAATCGTTATATTGACCAAATCGAGAGCCTCGCTCAGGCAAGAGTGAAAAAATTGTTTGCTGTTCCGTACGCTAATGTTCAACCTTATTCCGGCAGCCCGGCTAACTTTGCCATTTATTTTGCTCTAATGGACCCGGGGGAAACCTTAATGGGATTAAAATTGACTATGGGTGGTCACCTGACTCACGGTCACCCTCGAGTGACTGCTTCCGGTCGATTTTATCAATCGGTGCAATATGGATTAGACGAAAAGGCGCGCATTGATTTTGACGAAATGAGACGATTGGCAAAGAAATATCGGCCCAAAGTAATTGTGGCCGGTAATACCGCCTATCCATTTGAGCTTGAGTTTGATAAGTTCAGAGAGATTGCTGATGAGGTTGATGCTTGGTTGGTGGCAGATATTTCTCATGTGACCGGTTTGATCATTGCCGGTGTCCATCAATCACCATTTGCCGCCGCCGATGTGGTGATGACAACAACACACAAAACCTTTCGTGGTCCTCGGGGAGCAATGATTTTGGTAACGGAGCGAGGTCTAAAAAGAGATGCCGATCTGGCTAAAAAAATCGATGCTGCGATTATTCCCGGTTTGCAGGGCGGACCTCACAATGCGACTACGGCCGCAATTGCTTTGGCGGCCAAAGAAGCGATGAGTCGCAAATTTAAAGTATATGGCCGTCAAATTCGTCAAAATGCCGATGTTCTAGCGCGAACATTGATGGATGAAGGTCTCACCTTGGTGGGCAATGGCACTCAGACGCATTTAATGGTCATTGATTTAAGTCCGATCAGTCCTGGACTGGGTTTACAGGTAGCTTATGCGATGAGTGTGGCGGGTCTCTATGCCAACCGCAACACCGTACCGCATGAGCCCATGTCACCGTTTTATCCTTCCGGTGTGAGATTGGGCACGCCACTGGTGACGACACGCGGTATGAAGGAGAAAGAAATGAAGACTATTGGTCACTGGATTGCTCAAATAGTTGATCACATTAAAAACCAGAGGTTACCAGAAGATAGAAGAGCAAGACGTATCTTTATAAAACAGTTTAAAGCTCAGGCAGATCAAGATAAGTTTTTGCTTGATATTCGGAGACAGGTCGTTGAGTTAACGAGAAACTTTAAGCTGTTTGCAGATGAGTGGAAGATAGGGTAAAGTTTGTTTAAGGAAAATTGCAAATAGAAAATTACCCCTTGTGGTCTGCAGCAAAGTATCACCTCGTTGCATGAATCATAACCAGGCTATTTTTTGTTTTAACCGGGTCGATGATTTTGCTATTTTTACTTACTTCAACGTTAAAGCCAGCAGATTCAAGTAAGTTGACAAGTTTGGTGAGTGGGATGTTGAGGGTTTTATCAATTTGGTGGGTAGTTGGGTGGTACTCGATTAAAAGTTGCTTCACTTGTTTCAGTTGTGGTAAGGCTTCTTTTATCACTCTGCCTTCCGCGCCTTCAATATCAAGCTTGATCAGATCAACAGGGCCCAGATTCTGAATTAGTTTGCTTAAGAGGATTGTTTTGGTATAAAAAGACTGGCTCGTTTGTGTGCCAAGCCAGCTACCAGGCATGATGCCGGCCGTGCTTTGCCACTTATCTTGAGTTTTATCTAGATACAATCTCAGTTTGCTGATTTCTTTATGCCATAGGGCCGCTTTAACCAACTCAACTTCCTCCAGTTGATTAGCGAATAGATTTTGCTCTAAAAGCTGAAATGAGTCACTCACTGGTTCAATGGCAATAATTTTTGCTTTATGATAAAGTGATTTGAAGTAAATTGTTGCCAAGCCAATATGAGCCCCACCGTCAATAATTACCGGTGTTTCATTGTCGGTTTCAAAGTAGTAAATCGCCTGATTGAAGATCTCGCGTTTGAGAACATGATACTCTTGGCGTGTGGCATAGTGAACAGTGTAGCGATTTAATTTAGTTGTTGGCATATTGCATCGAGGTTCATTCTATCAGCTTTCCCGTTTAGTTTATATGTTATATGATGATGGATATCATAAAGATAAAAAAGGAGAGGGATGACAAGAAATAAACTTCGGGTTGGGGCTCACGTTTCGTCGGCTGGTGGTTATGATCGGGCAGTTGAACGAGCGAGTCAAATTGGCGCTAATTGTTTACAACTATTTTCGGGTAGTCCACGGGGTTGGCAACGACCTGATTTAAAGACGATTGATGCCAACAAAATTTCCTCAAAACAAAGAGAATTAGATGTTAAGCCAATTATTATTCACGCACTTTATTTAATCAATTTAGTCAGTGATCAGCCCCTTATCAAAACAAAATCGTTACGTGCTTTGAAGGAAACCCTCTTGATATCAGCCCGAATGAAAGCGGGGGGAGTGGTGGTACATCTTGGTAGTCATCAAGGTCGTGGCTGGTTGGCGGTCAGAGATCAGCTGTTGGTTGATTTGACAGCATTATTGACAACGACACCGAAAGAAGCGCGCCTCTTAATTGAGAATTCAGCCGGTCAAAAAGGGAAAATTAATTCCGATTTGGTTGAGATCCAATGGTTATTAACTCACTTAGAGCTCAAGGCAAATTTAGTCAGCCAAAATAGAGTCGGGTGGTGTTTCGATACTTGCCATGCGTGGGCAGCCGGTTATTTTTTTTCCGAAAAAGCCCCAAAACTTACCGATGCCGCCAAAAATCCGATTCGTGGTCAAGCAATGGATGAAATTAAACGGTTAAATTTACTTGCCAGTTTAGCCTGCGTTCATGTTAATGGGAGTCGAGATCCATTTGCTTCCGGCAAAGATAGGCATGCCAATTTGGGTGAAGGATTGCTTCCCTTGGAAGATATTAGTCGCTTTATTAATTTGCCGGCAATCAGGAAACTACCTTTAATTTTGGAAACTCCGGGACTAAAGAAACCCAGTTCAGCCAAGAAAGAGGTGGAAAAATTACGGCAAATTTTGGGAGAAAAGGGCACTGGGTGATGGGTTGGAGGAGTCAAGGATGAGAAAGTTAATGGGCTTTGATTCTTAGGATTTTGACATTATGAGTCAGTAACGTTAACTTCTTCGATTTTAATCACTTGCGCAGGACAGGCTTGGGCAGCCAGTTTCACCTGCTCGATCAATTCAGGATCGGTGATAACCATCTCTTGATATTCTTTCTTTACCATCGAAGTCATGTCGGTTTTAGCGGCAAATACTCTCGGTTCAACCGCATAGCATGAACCGCAAGCGATACAACCACTGACAATTTTTACCTTTATACCCTTAATCTTTTTCTTGTTTGACATAGGGTTGTTCCTCTATTGTAGTGCTGATTATACATTAAACAACCGAGTGGGGAATAGGAATTAGAGAAAGAGCGGAAGACCAAAAGTTAAGTTTGTATTAAACCTAATTTTACTTCCAATTCTTGGAGTAATGTTAATAATTTATCATCACCTAGTAATTCTTCAATCAAATTGTCCGTTTTATGTGGTTGTAGTTTATCGCCAAGAATTCTCTGTAAACATCTATAAATCGATCGTGCTTGCGGCATAGGTCGAATACTATCACCGGCAATTGCTTGATCCAGTCCCATTGTATCGACAAAGATCACCACTTCAATTCTGTGGAGTAAAGCGGTTACCTTTTCCTTTTTTTCTCCTGACACGGCTGTGACTAATAACTTCGTCTGCCGATTAAACCAATCATCTGTCGATAGCGTTTCTGCACCAATGACGAGATGAGCGAAATGATCTTGGCTAAGGGGTACGCCACAAGGACCGATGACGTCACCAATGTCCGCATCAAAATACATTTTATGCAAATCGTATTCATCAGGTACCATATAAGCGATCACTTGACCATCATGTTCAAAACGAGCTAATTTGTAACCCTTGGCTTGCCACTCGCGAATAAAATTAATTTGCATCGGATTGAAACCAATGTGTTGCAGTTTAGCTACAGAACTTATCATTGAGGGGTTTGCTAAAGTACCGATACTGCAATGAAGTAAACTCGCCGTCCTCCCAAAAACAGCAGGAATCTTAATTGACTTTTCCCAAAGGTGAATCTGCTTTTGTTCAGCCGGATCAAGTTGTTCTGATTGACCGGATTCTTGTTTCAATCGAATAAGCCAGACAGACCGAATCAGTGCTAAAGAAATCTCATCTGTTGCCTGAATTAAGTGTTGCATTTTCTGATTGTAAAATTGTTTATAAGCAAAAGTATTCTTATCATTAGAAAATTGATTCAACTCCATTTGGGTTTGGAAAGCGAGCGAAGCAAATTTTTCTTGAAGTATCTCAGTTAACAGATTGAGTTGCTGTCTTTGAGTTAAATTACCCGCCGCTTGTTTAATCGTCTCATCGCCATTGACTAATTCGAGAAAAAGTGATCGCAGTATGGCAGCGGTTTTTTCTGCTTGAAGAGTAACGACCGCCGGTTTAATTGTGGTCAAATGTTCATCCGGATTTAGCACCCAAGATTCTTTTCCTTGATGAATTTTTTCTAAAATAGCCTGATATTTAACGTCTTTATCGACTACAAAAACTTGTTCAAGCATCATTTCTTTGCTCCATTGAATATCTTCACCTGGATCAATAGAGATACGACGCGCATCAAGCTGAGGGAGTAGTTTTGTCATGAGCTGATTTAATTGACGGTTGTTATGCCAGGTCATTAGTTGATGAAATTCGTTTCCTTTAATAACATAGATGACCACGTAATCTTCGAGCGCGGTGCCGGGATAAAGATGATGTTTTTCACCTCTGGGAGAAATGTAAATAATCCACTTATTGGTTGATTGTAACTCAATAATTTTTGCGACAATTGCCGCTTCTAAAATGGCGCGATCGGGACTAAAAATTTTGCCGTCTGCTGCTTGCACCTGTTGCTTTTGCAACTGTTTTAAATGATCAATGGTATTTTTTGCGTGATCGAGAAGAGTTGTGCTGCTGGCTCCGTTAATTCCGCGTTCGTTATAATAAGGATAGACTTGATCGGCCAATCTCAATACATGTTCGCCAAAATAACCCAGCCAGTCTAACGCCAGATTCTCAGTCACTGTTTCTAGGGGCACCCCTCGTTTAAGTGCATTTAAATAAAGCGAAGTGTTAAAGGCTTCCCAATTTGCTTGGCGCAATAATTGTCGATATTGCTCAAGAGGCATAAACCTGGTCCCATTTTCCTTTTCCTGTTTATTCTCTATCTGTTTGGTCGGTTTTGTATCATTAGCAACCCGTAAGGCAGTCAAGTAGAAAGAGGTTAGTGCTTCTGGAGGTGGCGTCGTCGGAGACGATGGAACATCGAACAGCGGTAGAGGTGATGAAGATGGATAGATTTCGAAAGTAGTTGACATGGTTCCGATGCTCGTCAGATTTTTTAACAGATTTGCCTCAGTCTGTTAAGATACTTTTATCTGAAAGATCGGACTTTTACCGTTGCGGCACAGTGAAGGAATTTCACCTTACTTCCATCAGACAAGTGAGGATAGTTTAGATTCAAAGCGCCGCTCTGTAAAGGGTTGATTAGGGGGAAGGTAATGGAAAGATGATTCATCTGTTTTGTCTCTAAATCATTTGCATCCTCTGAGTTCATAAAACTAACTTGCATTTCAGGTTTGTGATCCAGCCGATTATAATAATAAATATGACTCAACGTTTTAATGGCGTAAAATTCGCTAACGAGTTAAAAGCACAACTAAAACCTAAAGTTGATCTTTTAATTAAACAAGGCAGACAACCACACATTGCCAGTCTGGTTTTTCGTGAGGATGAAACGGGGCGATTGTACACCAATTTAAAACAAGTGTTGGCCCAGGAGCTTGGGATGATTTATCAACCAAAGTACTTTTCTTTTGTTGACAACGTTAAGTTCATGCAGGATGAAATTGTGAGTTTGAATCAAGATTCTCAAGTGACCGGCGTGATGATACAAAAACCAACACGAAAATTATGGTTAGTATATCAGAGCATTGTCAAGCTTAATGAAAATGCTAATCGGAAAAGTGACGAGCGCAAGAGATTTGATCGCTGGTGGGTGAGTTTGGCCAATCTTATTGATATAAAAAAAGATGTCGATGGTTTAAATCCACAAACTCTCGAGGCTATTAAACAAGGAAGTGATCAAAGAAAACGTTTGGTGCCACCGGCAACTGCTAAAGCCGTGTTGAAAATTCTTCATAATTTTATTGATCAATGGCCAGAGAAAAAAATTGCCATTATTGGTGCTTCTGATTTGGTGGGTAAACCACTTTACTATTTGTTGTCACCAAAAATGACCAAAGGTGAACTGAAACTTCTCACTCGACAGCGTCTCCAAGCTCAACTGAAAATGCCAGAGAGATTGCGAAAATTTGACATTATTATCAGTGCTACCGGC
Organism: Candidatus Microgenomates bacterium; assembly: GCA_015486535.1. Classification (GTDB taxonomy): domain Bacteria; phylum Patescibacteriota; class Microgenomatia; order UBA1400; family PJMF01; genus WFTH01. The sequence goes on from WFRK01000053.1 coordinate 7,702, forward strand.
AGACCAAGATTAATTAACGCTTCAATGGTTAGTAATGGTGTGGCACTGATCGACGTCGGAGAACCTGAGGGAGATATTAATCCGAATGCCTACCAAAAGGCAAGTTTTTATACTCCGGTGCCCGGTGGTGTCGGTCCGGTGACAGTAGTGAGCTTAATGGAGAATGCCATTCATCTGTTGAGTCAGCGGTGAGATGGTTGACAACCAGAATTTGGTAAAAAGATTGAGTTGTGTTACAATGTTGCCCTAATAAAAATTATCGGTACAAGAGCGGTGGCGTCCTGATTTACCCTCTTGTGACCAAGACTCTTTCAACCGTGAGTCTAAAATAAGGACATGATTATGTTAGATTTATCTCATCTTCCAGAAAAAGCACCTGAATATGACCTGCGGGTTTTATTTGAAGCCAATCTTCATTTCGGTCATAAAGTTGCTGAGTGGAATCCAAAAATGAAACGTTTTATCTACACTCACAAGAACGGTGTACACATTTTTAATTTGGAAAAAACGGCTGCTCAGTTGCAACTGGCTTACAACGTTGTTTATCAAGCGGCTAGCAATGGTAAAACAGTAGTGGTTATTGGGACCAAATCATCTGCTAAAGAAGCGGTGGAGAAGTTTGCTAAGGAAGCCGGTTGCAACTATATTACTAGTCGTTGGTTGGGGGGGTTGTTGACCAATTGGCCGCAAGTGAGTAAGTCGCTAAAGAAGATGTTGCAAATTGAAAAAAAATTGGAGACGGAAGCCTATAAAGGTTACACGAAATATGAGATTGGTCGGATTGAAAAAGAATTGAACAGGTTAAAACGTTTCTTTGATGGTTTAAGAGGTTTGCAACATAAACCGGATTTATTAGTTGTCGTTGATCCGACAAAAGAGGATGTTGCCATTAAGGAAGCGAATATTAGTGGTGTGCCGGTGGTGGCTCTGATCGATAGTAATGGTGATCCAACGCGAATTGATATCCCGGTGCCAGGAAATGATGATGCGGTTAAATCGATTGAATTATTTTTAAGTGAGATGACAAAAGCGTATCTGGAAGGGAAAGGAGCGCAAGGGGAGAATAAGAGTGAGAGGGGAAAAGTGAAGCAGTCAGTTCAAGAAACTAGAAAACAGTAGGTTGGCGAAACCGGAGTGAAACTAAAATGAAAGGCAGATGATGAAAACAACTGATATTAAAAAACTGAGAGAAGAAAGTGGCGCTGGGGTAATGGATTGCCAAAAGGCCTTAACAGAAGCGAAGGGAGATTATCAGAAAGCGTTGGCGTTGGTAAAAAAGCGTGGCTTGGCTAAAGCAGAGAAGAAAGCCAATCGTGAAACGAAAGAAGGCTATGTTGCGAGTTATGTCCATGCCACCGGCAAAATTGCTGCCTTGGTTGAGATTTTATGCGAAACGGACTTTGTTGCTCGAAATGAAGAGTTGCGCCAACTTGGTAAAGACCTCGCAATGCAAGTGGTAGCGATGAACCCAGCAAGTATTGATGAATTATTAGCCCAAGAATTTATCAAAGATTCAAGTGTGACGATTGAAAATTTAGTGAAAGAAAAATCCGGCAAGTTAGGTGAAAAATTGGTACTGCATCAATTTAAACGTCTAGAAGTTGGTGTCTAGTTAATCGTCTTTTTTAAATGATTTATCGCCATTGGAGTATAAAAGACTTTAAGAGTTGGTTTCCTTTGGATGACAGACTGTCATAAATGCTTGTTACAATAGACCCATGAACTCATTCCATTTCAAACTTGAAGGTCAAAAAGGTTGCATGCGCGCCGGAAGAATGATGACTCCTCACGGCGAGGTAAAGACACCCATCTTTATGCCGGTGGGCACTTTGGGATCTGTCAAGGCGCTTGATGCCCAAGATCTGCAACAGTTAAAGGCTCAGATTATTTTAGCTAACGCTTATCATCTTTATTTGCGTCCCGGATTAAATCAATTAAAAAAAGCTGGTGGAGTACACAATTTCATTAATTGGCAAAAACCGATTTTGACTGACTCGGGTGGTTTTCAAGTTTTTTCCTTAGCTCATATGAAAAATAGCCAACAGCAATCATTGGTGCAGATCAGTCAAGATGGGGTCGCTTTTCGTTCTCACTTGGATGGTTCAACTCACTTTTTTACTCCGGAAAAGGCTTTAGAAAATCAACGAGTAATTGGGGCTGATATAGCCATGATTTTCGATCAGTGTGCCAGCGATCAATCTTCAATTGCAGAAATGGAAGCAGCATTAGCGCGCACCTATGATTGGGCTAAAAAAGCAAAAATTTATTGGGAAGAGCAGGGGAGGACCAATGCCTATGGTCGCTATCAAGCCCTTTTCGGTATTGTCCAAGGAGGGACAGATTTAAAATTGCGTCATTTGGCTTTAAAACAAATGCTTGATCTCGACTTTGATGGAATTGCTTTTGGTGGTGAAACAATTGGCTATAACATGGTTGAGACGGTTAATTTAATGAAGTCATTAAGTAAATTTATACCGGATGATAAACCTCGTTATGGTATGGGCATTGGCCGTGATCCGGCTAATGTAGTGGCAGCGGTGAAGGCAGGCTACGATATGTTTGATTGTGTCGGACCTTCACGTTTGGCCAGAAATGGTAGTTTATTTGTGGGACGGTTAGTGTTGAAAAAAGGCGAACCAATATTTGAATCCGAATTCAAGCATGGTCGATTATCCATTGGCAAGCAAATTTATGCCAATGATCAGCGACCAATCGACCCCCATTGCCACTGTCATACTTGTCAAGCAGGATATTCTCGCAGTTACTTACATCATCTGTACAAAACGAAAGAACTAACTTATTATCGTCTTGCCTCAATTCACAATTTAAGGTTCATGTTAAATTTGATGGAGCAACTGCGAAAATTTATTTTGGACTAATTTATAGACCTATCAGACATGAGAATACATCGAAAACATCGTTATCGGTTAAACAACAAAAAAACAGTTTTCTTATGGTTTATTATGTTGTTACTAGTCCCTTTTGCCGTTTATTTTGGTTGGCAACTCTATCGGTCATTGGTCCATTCCAGTAAAAAACAAGTTTATTTGTTCGTGTTTGTGTCTAAAGGAAAAGGCGAAGGAAAAACTACTCAAACTCAACCAATGGCTGTTTTTATCAAGTCAGTTAACATAAATAAATCTCCTGCCTTAATTTGGTTTCACTCAGCGGCATCGCAACAAATTCCACTCGAGAAGAGATCGTTAGCTTACTATAGCAGTTTATTGAAAATCCCGATTGACGCAGTTGTTTATCTGCCGACTTTATCCGTAGAAAATAAGTGGACTTTAAGCAAACAACTGATGAAGCAATTATTTAATTCAGATAGAAAGATTAGTCTCAGTGATCAGTTGGGACGCAATCTTGATTTGGTCACGAATCTGCTCGACATGAGCACGGTTGAACTGCATCGAACAGATCCTGGCGATTTACCGAATATTTTTTTGGAAAGAAGCTTGACTGAGAATCAATCGGTTTGCGCTGTTGCCGTAATTAATACGACCTCAATTAATAAGTTAGCCCAAAAAGTGACCGATATGTTGGAAAAAAACGGTGTTTATGTTGTGCGTACGACAAGCAATGAACAAAATCTGAATGCATCTCAAGTTTTGCTTGATCGACGTCAATCGCGTTGTCGACCGTTGGCTTCAAAATTAGAAGATTTATTACCGGGAGATCAGACGTTACAATTTTCCGATACGATGAATGATTATCGCGCTGATATCGTCATTCTTTTAGGCAATAATTTGGCTCGGGAGACAATTTTCAATTCAAGTGATCACCGTTGAAGCCTGAGCTAGCTCGCTTGTTTTGGATTCCTTTTCATCATCGTGTTCCAAATTAATCACTTCAAAGGGAACATCTTCTTGATAACTTTCCTTGATATTCAAGCCTGAACTTACCTGATGATTGTTGAGAGGAAATGATTGGATGCCCAAGTTTCTTTTAGATCGTTTAATTTCCTTCAGATAAACGCAACAACGATTGTGACCATTCGACTTGATATAGCATTGATATTGATTCCCCGTTTTAATTAATTTTGTGAGTCTAAAAGATAAATCTTCCGGTAGAGCGCCGATATAACACTGATTGACCTCAACTGAAATATAACGTTTTTTTACCTTCAAATCACAAATATTGCCGGTGCTGAGAGATTCTAGCACTTTTTTTCCTGCCAAGCGATGGAGGTTAATAAACTTAGTTTTTCCCGGTTCTTCAACGAAAATTTGACTTGAATCAATATTAAGGGCTTGCGGCTGTTGTTGCTTGAGTCTTAGAAGGTTTTTGATAGCCAAGTTATTTTTGCGATCAATTTTTAGCACTCGATTAAAGGTGGCTTTTGCTTCTTTGATTTGACGATTTTGTGCATAAGCGACACCAAGGCGATTAAGAGTGGCAATATCATTTGGTTTTGTTTCCAAAATAGCCAAATTAAATTCAATCGCTTGAGGCCAAAGAGCGGCTTTAGCGGCTTTGACCGCTTTGATTTGAAGATCATCATTTAACATAACAGCCTTTCGTGTTACGTGGTAAAATTGTTCCAAAGGATAACGTTTAATTGTCGGTTTGTCAATCAAAGAAAGGATTTGCAGTATGTCCGGTCACAGCAAATGGAATAATATTAAACACAAAAAAGAGGCCACTGACAGTAAAAAAGCGAAGGTATTTAGTCAAATGGCCAAGATGATCCGCATAGCAGTTAAGGAAGGTAAGTCAGCCGATCCTCAGTTTAACGCCAGTCTGCGCCTCGCTTTGGAAAAAGCCCGAGCGGTTAACATGCCGAAAGATAAGATCGTTCGGTCTATTGAGCGCGGTTTAGGTCACAGTGCTTCAGGTCAGAGTTTACAGTCTGTTACTTATGAGGCTTTTGG
>WFRK01000054.1 GCA_015486535.1 Candidatus Microgenomates bacterium
GCCGGACTATCACCATCAACCGAACCGAAATTTCCTTGACCATCTACCAGAGGATATCTCATAGAAAAATCTTGAGCTAATCGGACCATAGCGAGATAAACGGACGAATCACCGTGAGGATGGTATTTACCTAAAACATCACCGACAATCCGAGCAGATTTTTTATAAGCTGAATGATAATGAATGCCACTTTTATACATGGAATATAGGATGCGACGATGAACTGGCTTCATACCATCTCTTACATCTGGTAAGGCGCGAGCGACAATTACACTCATGGCGTAATCCAGATAACTCTGTTTCATCTCTTCAGTAATATTAGTGTGTCGCATCCGTCCAAAACGAGTGGCTTCGATTGATCCATGACCAAACTCAGTTGATTGATCGTTTTCCGATTGAGACGCCGGATTTTGGTTTACACTAGACTCAGTAGACTTATTTTTTGACATATAAGTGATTATCCTATCAATTGAATGACCTTTTCCAAGGCGGGAGCAATCTCTTTTTTACGCGAAAGTTTTCCACCAATATCCAAAATGTGATCTATAACTTCGCCCCCGAAAGCCTCCTGAGCGATTTTAATCTCTGGGCCATTGGGAACCAGTAATTTTGTGTTAACGTTAAGAACGTCACTCACAGCAATAAAAGCGAAGTCAGCGGCCATTTCGCTTTTAACTTTGGCTAAAGCTGTCAATAGGCCCGCCTTTCTTTCCTCAAGTAATTTTTTTTGCTCTACCGTCTCTACTTGATTAATAAATACTTTTTGTTTACCAAAATCGAACAGCTTGTAATCATTGGTGGCAAGCTGGTAGTCGCTTAATTGACTAACATTAGACTTGGCCTTAAAAATTTCTAGGGCAAAACCGGTCAGATCATCAATTTGAGCTATTTCCGCTAACTCTTGGGCTAACTCTTTGTCCTTATCGGTAGTTGTGGCTGATTTGAATCCGACCGTATCCGATAAGATTGCTGCCAACATGAGTGTGGCTAAAGTTTTATCAGGTTTGACTTGGAATAAAGACATCATAAAGTAAATAATAGTGACACTCGATCCCCAAGGCTTGAAATTAAGAAAAATTGGTTTACTCAGGTTGAGATTAATTTTGTGATGATCGATAATTTCTTTAATTTGATCAGGGTTTAAATTATCCAAACGTTGATTTGCTTCATTATGATCAACCAAGACAATTTGGTCGCTTGGTTCAATTTCGTCGGCGCTAATTAAGCGAGGATGTGCCAATTTAAGCTTATCAAAAAGATAACTTGTTTCGGGATTAAGGGGATCGACAATCACTGCTGTTGGTTCTTTATAACCGAGACAATCTAGTTTCTTTGCCAGATATGCATAAGCGAGAGCGGCGACAACCGCGTCTGTATCTGGTTTTTTGTGGCCGATAATATAAGTTTTCATCTTATTTTTCCTTCGAATTTTCAATTTTAAGTTTTCAATTTAAATGTCTAGCTCAGCTAGGGTGGCGTGAGACTGAATGAATTTCTTCCGTGGCGCCACGTCATCCCCCATTAAAGTACTGAAGATAGCGTCTGCTTCTTCCGCATCTTCGATTTTAATCTTCTTTACCATTCGCGTTTCTGGATTCATGGTTGTTTGCCATAACTGTTCAGGATTCATTTCTCCCAAACCTTTGTATCGTTGTAAACTAATTTTAGCGTTTGGTTTGGTCTTTTTAATCTCTGCGATCAATTTATCTCTCTCCTCGTCTGAATAGCTATAGTGTGTTTCTTTGGCAAAGGTAACTTTGTAAAGTGGTGGCATAGCAACGTAAAGGTAGCCCTGCTTGACCACTTCCGGCATGTGGCGGAAGAAAAAAGTTAAACCTAGAGTAGTGATATGTTCACCATCAACATCGGCGTCGTTCATTAAGATGATGCGATGATAGCGCAATTTATCTATATTGAAAGTGTCACCAATACCTGCCCCGAGTGCGATGATGAGATTTTTAATTTCCTCTGAAGAGACAATTTTATCCAGTCGTGCCCGTTCAGTGTTAAGAATTTTGCCTCGCAAAGGAAAAATAGCTTGAAATTTGCGATCGCGGCCTTGTTTAGCGGATCCACCGGCACTATCACCCTCGACAATATAGATTTCTGCTTCGGCAGGATCTTTGATTTGACAATCGGCTAATTTTCCTGGCAAAGAGCCACCTTCAAAAACGCCTTTGCGAATGACGGCTTCTTTTGCGGCGCGCGCAGCGAGGCGCGCGCGCGCCGAGAGTAAAATTTTCCCAATAATATTTTTGCCCGCTTTCGGATTCTCTTCCAAGAATGTTTCAAAACCATTTTTAAACACTTGGTAAACAGCTGATTGCGCTTCGGCATTATTTAACTTTGTTTTTGTTTGAGATTCAAACTGTAGATCATTTGCCGGCATTTTTACAAAGACAACTGCTGTCAATCCTTCTCGCAAGTCATCTGTCGTGAAAGATTCTTTTTCTTTCAGTAATTTGTTTTTGGCGGCATAATCACGTAATACTTTGCTAAGAGCCATGCGAAACCCGTTGACATGGGCTCCACCATCAGGTGTATGAATGACATTGACAAAAGATTCAAGTTTTTCTTGGTAAGAGTCGTTGTATTGAAGCGCAATTTCTACGCCAATTTTCTTGCTCGTTGTGGCATCGGTCCAAAATTTTTCTATATGGAAAACCTGATGCAACGGTTTTTTATGCATATTCAAATGCTCAACAAGAGAACGGATGCCAGATTCAAAGTAAAAATGCTGCACATTTTGTTTGATCTCATCAATCAGCTGAAAATAAATACCCGCCATCAAGTAAGCACGATCTTTGATGATGTTGACCAAAGTTTTGTGATTAAATTTGGTAGTAGAAAAGATTGTTGGATCAGCAATAAAACGAATTAAAGTACCTGTTTGATGATGAATCAGTTGCTCCGCTGCCTGACCAAAATCCTGTTTCACTTTACTTTCAGCAATCGGCGCCACTTTTGCTTGGGGAGCGCCTTGATGGTAACGTTGATAGTAGTATCGTTGATTGCGTTTGACGACAACTTGCAACAATGAGGAGAGAGCATTCACTGCTGATGAACCGACACCATGCAATCCACCAGAGGCTTGATAAGCAGTTTCCTCAAACTTTCCTCCAGCATGAAGCTTAGTCATCACTACCTCCAAAGCAGAAACGCCGGAGCGATGCATATCAACGGGAATGCCACGACCGCTATCGACAACAGTGATCGCCTCATCTCCTAGAGGTATTGACTGACTCATGCTTTTTTCAGTTTCGCTTACTGGACTACGAAATAATTGAATCGTCTTGCCAAAGCCAGCAATTGCCTCATCAACCGCGTTGTCAAGAATTTCTTTGGCCAAATGATGTAGACCCTTAGCATCGGTTGATCCGATATACATGCCCGGTCGCTTTCTCACCGGTTCCAAGCCTTCCAAAACTTTGATTTCCGTGGCTTTATATGAATTTTGTTTCATTTTTCGTTTTTTCTAATGAGGCTCTAATTTACCATATTTTAGCCTTAATACCAAGTCCCGTTTTGTACCGATGAGAACGGCTTTTATTTAGTTTGATCTACTAGCTGAAAAAAAAGATGCTCAAGTGTTAAACGGATATTAAAATTCTTATTCAGCTGTGTCAGACCGGTTAATATGAGCTGTTGTTTTTCAGCTGACAATTCGCTTTCTTTGTTCAACTGTTTAAGCAGGTTCACGGCCTCGAATTCTGTTTTAATTTTCTCCGCCAGCTTAATTGCGGCCGTATAATTATTAATTAATTGGCGGTCAATTTTATTATCGATTGTTTGCAACGGTTGATTTGTTTCTTTATTAGCCGGTTCAGCAGAATCAAAACGAACTATTTGGCAACGAGATTGAATCGTGGTTAATAGTTGACTTGCTTGTTGGGTCACTAGATAGAAATGAGTCTCTTTCGGTGGTTCTTCAAGAACTTTTAAAAGCGCGTTTTGTGCCTCAAGAGTGAGACTATCGGCCGGCATAATTAAAACAATCCGCGCCGTTGGTCGATAAGCTTGAAAACTTAATCGAGTCAACAACTCTCTCACCTGACTAACACCGATACTTGGTTTGGTTGGGTCAATTGGAACAAGCTGAATGAAATTAGGGTTGCTTGCCATTGACGAACGAGTTTCAAGTCGCTGGTTAATCCATGTCATAATTGAGGATAAATCCTGATTTGAAGTTAACAAAATTACACTATGGTTATCCATTGCGAAAGCCTCTCAAATTCGTTATAGTTAAGACAGATGATAACACCTGCCCAGCCGTCTGTAACTAGTAGTTTAGCCAATGCTAAAAAACATTATGACAACCTTTTGGATGTTTTGGTTGATCATGGTGCTATTTCTCAGGACCAAGCGACAGACATATTATCAAAAAGCATCAACAGCGATCAAAGTTTAGAAGAGTTAATTCGTGCCAGTCGACTGGTCGATAATGAAGAACTAACCAGAGCAAAAGCGGATTTTTACAACATTCCCTTTATTTCTCTGACTGAGGTGGGTATTTTCCCTGAAGCTTTATCGTTTGTACCTGAAAGTGTGGCGCAACGATATGGTGTGTTGCCCTTTTCCTACGACAAAGTGAATAAAACTTTGTCGGTAGCGATGAAAAATCCCCTCGACGTAACGACAGTGAATTTTTTAGAACAACAGACTAATCTACGCATCTTGGCCTATTTTGCTTCGGCCAGTGAAATCGATCGTTTAATTGCGGAACACTACTCTCAAAGTTTGTCGAGTGAAGTCTCTGCCGCTTTGAAGCAGACGAATGAACTGAAGCCGGTAAAAGTGAATCAGCAAACTTTGGCCAACTTAGCCGGTGGGACTATCCGTCAAGCACCAATCAACAAGATTGTCCAAACGATTCTCTCTTTTGCGATTAAATCTCGCGCTTCGGATATTCATATCGAACCACAAGAAAATCGCACTCGTGTGCGCTATCGCATTGATGGGATTCTTTATGAAAAACTCATTTTGCCTCGCTCGGTCCACGATGCCGTTGTTTCTCGGATCAAAATCTTAGCCAATTTGAAAATAGATGAAAAACGCGTGCCTCAAGATGGTCGATTCGATTTCAATGATGGTGAGCATGATATTGATTTACGTGTTTCAACCTTGCCCACTGTTAATGGAGAAAAGGTGGTAATGCGACTTCTACCGAAAAACGCCAAGGTGCCTACTCTAGAAGAATTGGGTCTTGATGGTTTATCACTTCAGTGGGTCAAAGAAGCAATTCGTGTGCCTCATGGCATCATTTTAATCACCGGTCCAACTGGCTCAGGTAAAACGACGACGCTTTATTCTATTCTTCATACCATTAACACACCAAAAGTGAATATTATGACTTTGGAGGATCCGGTTGAGTATCAGATGCCGGGTATCAATCAAGTTCAAATTAATCCTCAAGCTGGCCTGACGTTTGCTTCTGGTCTGAGATCATTTTTGAGACAGGATCCAAATATCATCATGGTAGGAGAGATTCGAGATGATGAGACAGCCGGCTTGGCGGTGCAAGCGGCCTTGACTGGTCATCTAGTTTTTTCAACACTGCATACTTCCTCAGCAGCTGGCGCCATTCCTCGTTTGATTGACATGGGAGCGGAACCATTTTTGCTTGCGTCTTCACTTGAACTAATTGTGGCCCAGAGGATTGCTCGTCGGATTAATGAGGCATATAAAGAAAGTTACAAACCTGATAAAGCAGTTCTGGAGGATATCAAAAAAGTGTTGGGACAGCACTTTGATCAATGGTTAAAGCAAAATAACCTCACTGAGGATCAAGTAGTCCTCTATCGAGCAAAAAAAGACAGGCCGGAAACGGAGCCGGAATATAAAAAACGAATTGCTATTTTTGAAGTGATGAGAATGGATGACCAAATTGATCGGATGATTATGGATGGTCGTCCCTCTGAGGAGATCGAAAAAGCAGCTTTGGATAAGGGGATGTTGTTGATGAAACAGGACGGTTACCTAAAAGTTTTGGCCGGTGTTACCACCATCGAAGAAGTATTACGTGTGGCCCAAATTTGATAAATCTAATCTAAATAAACTAAAATGAAAGTCCAAATATGATAATGGAAAACATCTTTACCGCTTTAGATCAATTAATCAATCAAGAAGGCTCGGACGTCCACATCATTCCCGGTTCTCCGCTCTCTCTGCGCATTAATGGCAAACTGATCGCTCCTTATGGTGAAGCACCCTTGACAGCCGATCAAACAAAAGCACTCATTTTTCCTATTTTTACTCAAGAGCAAAAGGATTTTGTGACCGTTAATAAAGAACTAGATTTTGGTTATCAATACAAAAATCTAGGGCGTTTCCGGGTTAACGCCTACCATGCTCTTGGTGGATTAGCGGCGGCTTTGCGCTTAATTCCAAATGAAATTAAGACGATTGATCAACTGGGTTTACCGTCAATTTTCCATGATTTTTCTAGATTTAGTCAAGGATTAGTGCTACTTACTGGACCAACCGGTGAGGGCAAGTCAACCACCTTAGCGGCGATTATCAATGAAATTAATCTTCATCGCAGTGAACATGTAGTCACGATTGAGGATCCAATTGAATTCATTTATCACCCAGCAAAAAGCATTATTTCTCAAAGAGAAATTAACAGTGACACTAATGGTTGGGATGTTGCTCTCAGGTCCGTTCTCAGAGAAGACCCTGACGTGGTTTTGATTGGTGAAATGCGTGATTTTGAAACCATTGCCGCCGCCATCACCATTGCGGAAACGGGCCATTTGGTTTTTGCCACTTTGCATACCAATACGGCTGCTGAAACACTCGATCGGATTGTTGACGTCTTCCCAGCGGGTCAACAAGCTCAGGTGCGCCAACAATTAGCCTCAACGATTAAAGTAGTGGCGGCCCAACGACTGCTACCGACAGTGAATGACAAGCGGGTGGTAGCGGTAGAGATTTTATTGGCAAACAATGCGGTAAGAAACCTCATTCGTGAAGGTAAAGCCCATCAGATTGATAGTGTGATGCAGACGGCGAGTGATGAAGGAATGATTCTCTTTGAAAATTATCTCCAAATTCTTCTCCAACGGGGTATCATTACGAAACAAACAGCACTGAGTCATGCCTTTAGACCAAAGGAAATGCAACGAGTGTTAAAATCATTTGGTACCGATAATGCCCAGATCGTAAATTAAACAAGCGCAACAGATTAATTGATTTAATTGATATTGAGAAAAAGTTATGCCCTTCTTCACCTACACCGTCAAAAACAAATTGGGTAAAACAGTTAAAGGCAAAGCGGAAGCGCAGACGATTAAACAAGCAGCGCAGATGTTGCAGCAACGAGAATTATTAATCATTAAATTAAAACCTTTGACTGAAGATTCTTTTGCCTTTCTCAAACGATTTTTTGGTGGAGTGAAAAATGACGATGTTGTTAGTATGACCCGTCAATTATCGACGATGATCAGCGCTGGTCTGCCGATTACCAACGCTTTATCAATTTTAGTACAACAGAGTAAACCGGATGTTTCGCGGATGATGGCACAAATTTTGCAAACAGTCGAAGGCGGCCAACCTTTTTCCAAAGCCTTGGAGAAATTTCCCCACGTTTTCCCACGTATTTATGTTCAGCTAGTCAAGGCAGGTGAAGCCGGTGGTGTACTTGATACAGTTCTAAATCGGTTGGCAGACAATCTGGAAAAAAGCAAAAATTTTCGTTCAAAAACCAAAGGGGCAATGATTTATCCCATGATCATCACCATTGCTATGTTTGTCGTCGCTTTTATTATGATGACCTTCGTTGTTCCGAAATTAACCGCCATGTATAGTGACTTTGGAGCGGAATTACCCTTGATGACCAGGATGCTGGTAGGCATGTCGGATTTTTTTGTTAATTTTTGGTGGGCGATACTTTTGGGCGTTGGTGGTTCTGTTTATGGTTTCAAACGTTGGCGCAAAACCCCAACCGGTGATCGAACGATTAGCCGCTTCTTATTAAAATTGCCCATCATTGGCGTGTTGCTACAGAAAATCATGCTGACCGAGTTTGCCCGTACTTTAGCCCTCCTTTTGGGAGCAGGTGTGCCGTTATTGGAGTCATTAGATATTGTCACTGAAGGGATGGATAATATTGTTTATCGTGAAGCGTTAAAAAGTGCGATTGGCAAAGTGGAAAAAGGGATGCCTCTATCGGAGGCTTTAGCGATGCATCCAGTCTTTCCGCCGATTCTATTTCAAATGGTTTCAGTCGGTGAGGAAACCGGCAAATTAGACCAAGTACTCGCGAAGTTATCTGATTATTTTGACTCGGAAAGTGCTCAAGCAGTAAAAAATTTGACCGCGGCAATGGAGCCGATGATTATGATTGTCTTAGGTGTGGGAGTGGGTTTAATGGTCATCGCGATTATTATGCCGATTTATAACTTGACCAGTCAATTTTAAACTGCTACTTGCAATTCGGCGATAAATTAGTATACACTTGACAAAGAAGTTTATTAATTAGTGTTGGTTTTTAGGTCTTTTAATCTTATCTTAATAAAAAGGAGTTTGAACATGAAAAAACGTCTGCCTCAGTTAATGGCAAATTTTAAGCAACTCGGTTTTACGATGATTGAGTTACTTATTGTTATCTCGATTTTGGGTATTCTATCGGTGGCGGTTTTATCTGCTATTAATCCTATCGAGCAAATTAATCGTGGGAGGGATACCGGCTCGCGTTCTGATGCGGAACAATTGTTAAGCGCGGTTGATCGATTTTATGCTTTTCAAGGCTATTATCCTTGGCAGACTGGGGCGTCTGATACGGATCATGCGGCTTTAGCATTAACAGAGTTAAGTAGTGTTACTGCTGTGAAAGATAATGCTTCGCCTCAATGTTCATTTCTGGCAAAATTATCCAATGGTAGTGATTTGGATACCAACTGCACTTCAGGTGCTAATGAGTTAAAGGCTACGTTTGTTGATAGGATTACGGGTAGTGGCTATAATTATCTGTGGATTTATAACCAAGGTGGGACAGGAGATAGCACCTACTTATGTTTCAAGGCAAAGTCAAAGGCGTTTGAAGTAGAGGCCGACAGTCGTTGTGTTGATGCTGATGGTAGTGGTTTGCCTACTGATATTGATGCTACAACTAAAGCAACTCTATGTGCGGGTTATGGCTCAACGAGTGTTAAAACCTATGTTTGTCTGCCATAAGTAATTATTGTATTGGTGATTAAGATTGTTTCTCAACCCCCTCGACCAAAACAGAGGGGGTTTTTGTTCTCTGGAGGGTTTGTGCTAAACTAGAAGCTGATGATGATTCCAAGTTTGCTTTTAATCAGCCTTTGTTTGTTTATTTTTGGTTTAGTTATTGGCAGTTTTTTGAATGTTCTGATCGAACGAAGTATTGCCGGACAAGATTGGGTTCATGGTCGCTCTCACTGTGATGTTTGCGGTCATCAACTAGCTTGGTACGATAATATTCCCCTTCTCTCTTACATCTTGTTGGCTGGTCGTTGCCGTTATTGTCACCAACCAATTGGTTTATCCCATCTTGTTTTAGAACTGCTTACCGCCGGTCTTTTTCTTTGGTGGTTTTGGGGCGGTTTTTTTCTTTTGCATGCCTTTCAATTAACGAA
>WFRK01000055.1 GCA_015486535.1 Candidatus Microgenomates bacterium
GTTTATTGAATATAAAAACCATAGTTACTCCTATACAGTGAGAGAAAAAGTTCACTGGACTGACGAGCTGCAAGGTGGGTGGAGAATTGACGAAAGTTATCTGCAAATATGGTAGAATGAGCTCTAATAATCAAAAACGGAAAGGAAAATGATGACAAACTATACTCTTTGGCTCATTCCGGAGAATGAATTGCGCGAAGAACTTGAAGAAATTATTGCTCGCTATGCAAAAAAGTATCACTCGCCGGTATTTATACCCCATATTACGTTGTACAGTGGTGTTTTATCGACAAATGAAGTAGTGACCGAAAAACTCAGAAATGTGGCTAAAAATATTCACCCTTTCAAGCTTGAATTAGGGAACGTTGCCTTTAGCACAACCTATTTTCAGTCTGTTTTAGTAAGAGTAAAGACAACAGCAAAGCTTTTGAACACGCATTTGGCGATAAAAAAGGCTTTTGATATTCAAGAGCAACATGTTTATATGCCGCATATGAGTTTGGTTTACGGTGATTTTGATATGGAGACAAGAGAAAAAATTGCCAGTGAAATAAAAATAAAAAATAGGCAATTCATGGGCAAAAAGATCGCCGTTGTTAATGGAGATTCTGATGACCCGGCCGAGTGGGCCTTGGTTGATGAAATACCGTTTGCTTGATGGATATAAAAATCAATGGCGAATCCAGTGCTTAGTTGACCGAATAAGGGCTATTAGGTGTCTTTTAAGGTTGCATGACCGAAGTATACCGGTTCTGGTGTGCCTAATTTAGCGCTATAATCGTCATATGAATCCTGTCACTGCCCTCATTATTGCCAATATTATTTGGGGTGCCGCTTCACCTATTTTCAAATTTTCTCTCACTAATATTCCTCCTTACAGTCTTGCTCTTATCCGCTTTTTCTTTGCTGGCTTGCTCTTTATTCCTTTCTTAAAACTGGGTGAACTAAAGCAGATGCAAAAAAACGATTGGCTAAATGTTTTCTTAGCTTCATTCGCTAATGCTGCCAATGTCATGTTCTTTTTTTGGGGGGTAGATAAAACCTCTAGCATCAATGTGCCGATTATCGCCTCATCTGCTCCCTTACTTCTATTTGTTTTCTCAATTATCTTCTTAAAAGAAAAGCCGAAATTGAAAGTTTTTGTCGGCATGCTGATCGCCCTTGCTGGTGTTTTGATTGTGATCATGATGCCTTTCTTACAAAAAGGCATCAATAGCTTCGGCGAGTTGGAGGGAAATTTAATGATTGTTGTTGCCACTATCGCTGCGGTGATTCAACCTCTTCTTTTAAAAGATGTCTTAAAAAAGGTCAATGCTTTAACGGTGACTTTCACTATGTTTCTCTTTTCCTCATTTTTTTTCTCCGTCGGTGTACCGTTTGAATTTCAGCATTGGAGCTTGAACCAACTTAATATCGCCGGTTGGACAGGCATTATTTTTGGTGTCTTATTATCTTCTTGGTTGGCCTATTTTCTTTTCTTTTATGGTCTGTCAAAAATTGACGCTCAGGAGATCGGTATCTTTAGTTATATTGATCCGGTGATCGCTGTTTTGATTGCCATTCCTTTACTTGGTGAATATCCCGATTTTTACTTCCTTTTAGGGAGTTGCTTTATCTTTCTGGGTATTTTTGTGGCTGAAAAAAGAATTCATTGGCATCCAATCTGGCGATTAATGAGAAAATCAAAGCCAAAGTAAAGAGTAATCTATTAGTTTTTGTCTGTTGCTAATCGAAACAAAGCGCTATACTGATTAATAGGTTAGTAGTTAGTACAAACAATAAAAAGAAAGGTGAGTATGACTTATAATCTTAATGATGCCGACAAAATGGATAATGAAAATAAAAATTTAGTGCGAGCAAGGCAGTCTTTGATTGAAGAATTAGATGCAATTAATGTTTACGAAGAGAGAATTCAAGCTAGCGATGATGAGGCATTAAAACATGTACTCATTCATAATCGCGATGAGGAGAAGGAGCATGCGGCCATGCTGGTTGAGTATCTGAGGCAAAACGATGCCGAGTTCAATCGTCGCTTTGATGAGCACGACTAAATTTATTTAATTGCGCAAAGAAGGTAGTAATGGTGTGTCGGGTGATAGTCGATTTTTTTCCATCGAAAGGGCTTGTCGTACTGCCGCGGCTAAGAGTGGTTCACTTGCGGGAGACAGACTTTGAGGTTGGCCAAATTGAATTGGTCCACCGGGAAAGATATCTGAAGCGGATAACCTCAGTGTTCCTCGCGGTGTGTTATAAGGATTAGGCCATTGAGGTGGTACCACTCTGATGATTAAGTCTACACTCTCAGGAAAACAATTTTTCTCGGTTTCTTTTCTTTGTGTCACTAAGAGATGAGTCTCAACTATTTTTAATTCAACAAACGGTTGGAAGTGATTGGCCGGATCTTTCGCGATGGCTTGCTTCATTTCGTCTGAGAGTGAAAAGTTAAGCCAAAATTCTTTGGGAATATTGCCATTCTTGTCTTTTCTAATAAAAATTTTTCTCCCATTTAACGAATTCACCTCTACTTCTGCTCTGAGTCCAAGAGTTGATTCTACATCGGGTGTTGCTGATCGCAATTGAGGTGGTCTATCACACGATGAGGGAATTGAAACATCAACGTTTCTTAATGCTTCGAGCATTTTTTTGTAATCATCCGCATACGAAGGACAAAACTCACCAGTTTTAGAGTTGGCAAATCCCTTAGGATTTGTCAATCTATCATTCCTAACAACAGAGCAGCCAGTAAGAAGAGCGAGTGTAAGCATAGTAGAGACTATTATCGTTGCTAACCCCGTCCTCATTGTTGGCTTTATATCTGGCATGCTAAAGACTCGATATAACTGTGCCAAGGCTTTAGTCAAGTTTCCAATTGGTTGACCCTCTGATTTGTGAGTTTCGTGAGTAATAAAGTTGAGTGGCATATTGATTCAAATTAATTTTTTACGACGACATAATATCTCATAATATGCCATCTTTGTCAAGTGTAATAATATGTTATAGGATTATAAATGTTGACACAACTACAGTTGAAGAATTAATTTGTCTTGTTAGCGAGAGTTCCACCATTCAACTATTGAATGTCAAAAAACCCTATTGGTATTCGTTCGGTCAATTTGTTGTGTGTGTTTTATGATTATAAACCACCATGGCTAAAACAGTGGCTAATGGAGCAGCCATTACTAAACCAATACTTCCTACCATCATGCGGACAATTTCTTCTGCTACCGGTTCAAATTCAATAACATCGATAAAACTTCTTTGGCCACGATAAAATAAAAGCAGTAAAGGTAGAGAGGAGCCGGCGTAAACCAGGACTAAGGTGTTTATCATGGATGAAATATGATCTTGGCCGACTTGCATGCCGCGTCTAAATAGCTCCCATCCATTAAGTTTGGGATTAGCCTCTTTTAGTTGTTTAATAACAGACGCTTGGCCAACAGTGATATCATCAAGCACTCCCAAAGTACTGATTATAATACCAGCTGAAAGTAGTCCTAAAATATTAATTTTATCTCCTTGTTCTAAGGCTAGGAAATTCACTTCATCTGAAGTATAACCAGTTAAATGACCATTTTTAATAAAGTAAAGGGTTAAAAACCCCGTAAAAACTAAAGCAATAAATGTGGCGATAACGCCGACATGAGTTTTCTTATTAAAACCGTGAGAAATATAAAAAGTAATCGGAATAATTATAGTTGCGCCAGCGATAACAGTTAGAACAGGATCAGCTCCGTTGATTATCAGTGGAATTATCATCTGTGAGATAACCAAAAAAGAAATCGCTAGTCCTATCAATGATAAGATCCCTTGAAATCGACTGACAAAACAAACAACTATGATAAATAAGATCACCAAATGAACTAGTGCAAACCGTTTCACTTGACCTTGGATAAAGTAATCGGTTTGTTGATTATGAGTAATTGATTGTAGCCGCAATTGATCACCGACCTGGTATTTTTGATAAACAGCCGTACTTATGCCAGACACTTCAGCTTGATTTACAACAATGATTTGTTTTTTTGATGGGTTAAGTCGAATTACTAATTTTTGAAAAGGTACAAGTTGATCTCCAACCGATTTTTGACCAGTTTCTAAAATTTTAATTACTTTACCTTCCAGCGTTTTTGTCGATTGATTATTTGTTGTTTGCGCTATGATCAGTTGAGGGTGAATAAAAAATTGAAGACCAGCGAAAAAAAACAAAATAAGTAGAAGTTTTAATAAGTGATAAACTTTCAGTTGTTTGTTTGACTTTGTGGTAATGGGATCTAACATTATTTTCATTAAATGCGATTTTTAAACTTATATTTAGAAAATTTGATTTAGTGGAACAATTTAAGCAATGGTGCAATATCAGTATTTGTTTTTTGATTAATTAAAGCTTGATTTGATTGCAACGCTTGGTGTTTCCCATAGATGGTTGGTTGACGAACTTGATAAAAAATACCTAAAGGTGTTTCATCTTTTTCCTCTGCTTTTTTGTAAGCAAGACCTTTGTCTGTTGCATCGTGGCTTTCATCCTCAAGTTGATAAACCCGTTCACGATAGTACTCTAGAGTATTTACTCGATTGAAAGTGACACAGGTTTGCAAAATATCAACAATAGCAAAGCCTTTATGCCTGATTGCTTTTTTCATTATCTGCTGCATCTGCACCGGATTACCAACCCAGGCGCGCGCTACAAAAGTTGCTCCCGCTGCTAAAGAAACGGCGATAGGATTAATCGGTTGATCTAAGGTGCCCTCTGGTTGAGTTTTGGTCTGGCAGCCCAATGTTGTGGTTGGTGAAGTTTGGCCTGTTGTTAAACCGTAAATTTGATTGTCGGCCACGAAAACGGTGATATCCTCATTTCGTTGGGCGGCAGCGATCCAGTGAGCCGCTCCTTCCCAGTACATCCCACCATCACCGATCATCGTTATCACGGGTAAGGAATGATTAGCATACTTGATACCGATGGCCGGCAGAAGAGCACGACCATGCAAACTCTTAAATGAATAAGTTTTAACTTTATCAGCGCCATTACCGGAACAGCCAATATCAAAAGTTAAAGCGACTTGATGAGGTTGATAACCCAAGTGAGCCAAAACCTGCATTAAGCCAAAACTAATGGTGTAATTGCCGCAACCGGGGCACCAGGTAGGTTTATTGCTTGTATGATAATCGGCCGCACTCGTTGATTGTTTCTTTGACATATTAATTAGGTTTAATTAGTTGATTGACAATTTTACGAATTTTTGTTCGGATTTTTTCATCTTCAACTCCACGACTAGGATTACCCATTCTTGGGCGAAGATTAATCATAGAATCAAATTCAATAAAGCCTTCTTGACTGTAAAGCGCTGGATAAAGATTAATGCCCCACAAATCTTTTTGTTGTGAACCTCGCTTCATCAACCAAGATTCTTCATCTGCATGAAGTTCGGCATTGATAACCATAATTGCTTGTTGAATATCCACCACTGCTTTCGTGACATCACCGAAGAGTGCGTCAGTAATCGCCTTCAATTTAATAATTGTAATTGGTTTATCAATTAATTCCATATCTCTTTCGGCTTGCTAGAAGATTAAAATGATAAAAATATCGATTAAGATTTTCTGCTGTTGAATGATATTGATTGTCACCGGCAAAGTAATCGACGGTGACTTCGCGAGCTCGGGCAATCTCCTTGAGAGCGGGATAACTTTTTAGGGTAGCTAAAGTGAGATCAAAAAGTTCCAAGCTGCGATATAAAGCATTGGTGCTTAATTGCGACTTATCTTTTTCTCGCCAAAAAGAAGCCCGTTTGACCTCTGCCCCAATATGAGCGAGTTGCTCGGCCAAACTTAGTTTTTGCCAAGATTCTAAAGTTAAATTTTTGTGATATTTTATTTGCATCATTTTCAAAGATTCTAAAATCTGGTCTGACTCAAGTTTTGCTCAAAATATGATTGACTTTTTCTAAAAGTTCATCGGTAAAAAATGGCTCGCCATCGAATTTTAAGATCATATCGGTTAAGTTAGCGCCCGCCAATAACAAATCTTCCTTGAGTTGTCCCATACTGTTGTTTTCGACCAAGATCACTCGATCAAAAGTTTTGAAGATATGATTCAAACGTTGATGATCGAGAGGGTAGAGGTAAGTAAAATGAACCAAAGCAAGTTTAGATTGTTTTTTCACTTGTTTTTCTTGTGTTGCCTGATTGATTTTTTTAACTACTGCTTCCAACACTCCTTTAGTGCTACCCCAACCAACCAAAGCGATTTTCGCTTTTTTATCTCCTGAAACTTGAGGTAGAGGCAATTTTGCTTTCAAAGTTTTCAGCTTTTGCAAACGTTTAGTTTGCATTTTAATCCTGATTGGTTGATTGTCCTTATCCAAGGAAGTCGCCTCGATCGAGTTGCCATATTCATCATGTTCATCACTATTGGCGATGTGGAGACCACCCTCAAGACCGGGAACAGTTCGTGGACTAATGCCTGTTTCAGTCAA
>WFRK01000056.1 GCA_015486535.1 Candidatus Microgenomates bacterium
C
Organism: Candidatus Microgenomates bacterium; assembly: GCA_015486535.1. Classification (GTDB taxonomy): domain Bacteria; phylum Patescibacteriota; class Microgenomatia; order UBA1400; family PJMF01; genus WFTH01. Next base: position 2 of record WFRK01000056.1, read on the forward strand.
AATACAATCAATAGGGGAGAGGTAATCTTTTCTGCTCAGCAGGACAAATATTAAAATCGTCAATTAATCTTTAATTTTCTTGAATAATTTCCAAACAAGTAGTATGGAGATGGCTGCGAGTAATCATACAAATTGACAAAATAGAAACGGCCGAATGATGATAAAAAGTGCCCCAGGAGGGATTCGAACCCCCGACCTTTGGTTCCGAAGACCACTGCTCTATCCGCTGAGCTACTGAGGCGACAACCTAATTGACAAGAAACATTATAACACTCTAATCTTGAAATTCTTTTCCATCAAATCAATCAAAGCGGCTCCCTTTTTGTCAACCATCGTCTTTGTTTAATCTTAATTAGAGTCGGGAATCATTTAAATGCGCTTGACTGAGTTCTAATTTAGCACCCACCTGTTTTAAAGCCGTCTGCAAAGCGCGATATTGTGCCGTTGGTTGATCTAAAGCATTGAGAAAACTGAATTGAGCAAATGGTCCTGGCGCCCCTTTGAGAGTAAAAGGCGTGACCGCAATTACTCGCGGATCAGACCAGATATGCTTCAAAGCATAACGATAATAAGCCGCCAATTTCCAATGAGTCAGTGGCGTGTCTCGCCAACCAGTTTCAGTGATGGCTACTTGAAGATCACGACCGGTCTTTTGTTTGAGCCAATTAAGTTCATAAATAAAACTACGCAAAGACATCTTGCTACTGGAATAGGGAGAAGCAATAAAACCAGGATTGGGGTAGGCATGGGCATTCCAAAGATCAATTTTTTGGAAAGCCTCCGGAGAACTCAACCACATTTGGCGCAAAAAACGAAATGCCTCCATCGTTTTTCGCCCATTTGGTGCTGCTTCATCCAAACCGGCTGGCAAAACAATAAAACCATTATTTTCGGTATGAGCCCAATCGGCCACAAATGATAAAATGCGCGCATAAGCTTGAGGATCAACCGTCCCACCCCATTCAGCGGCATGATTTGGCTCATTGTAAGCAATAATATACTTATTGGCAGTGGGCCAATCTAGTCGGCTTAAAAAATTGATTTGATCGACCACGTTTTTTCTGGTCGGTACTTGCCAATGTCCTTGTTGAAATCGCGTCGTCAAACGCACAATGGGAATAATCTTCCTTTTTTTTGCCTGATCAAAAAATTTCTGCCATGACTGAGTTCTCTGCAAATCGTCAAGGGTGAAGGGAATTGTCACGTAGTGCCAAGTCTGATCCGCTGATGGCGTTGGCGCAGAAAACGTTTTAAGCAATGGTGCCGCCAAGGATAGTTCGCCCGTTGTCATCAAATGAATGCCCATTTTGGCAGATTGGGCTGAAACCGGTTGCAGTTGACTAGTAAAGAAAAAACCGCCAAGCAACCAAAAGATAGTTAACCATAAACGAGCTAGTTTCATCATTACTTATTATATAGCAAAAGTGCGCCATCAGGATGACTCAACTTGTCTTGTAAAGTAAGTTTGCTATACTCTATGTACTTGAATACATTTATGAAAAAATTGTTCTTCGTTTTTGCCTGGATTTGGTTGGCTAGTGGGGTAATTCTCACCGGCATCGCCAGTTTGAAAGTATATTCATACTATCAAGAACAGCAAAAAGGAAAGCAGGTTAAACCAGTCAAACACGCTTATCGTTCTATTATCGATCAGTTAAACCCGTTTAAACAAGGCATCAAACAAACAAACAGTTATGTGGTCGTTGATGATGCTCGTCCCTTGATTGTACAGAATTTCCTCGAACGCTATCATTCACCACTGGCAAAACAACCAAATTTTGCGAAAAAATTAGTCGAAATTGCCGACGAGAATGAGATTGATTTTCGTCTTTTACCAGCCATTGCGATGAAAGAAAGCGGTCTATGCAAATTCATTCCCAAAGAAAGTCACAACTGTCTCGGACTGGGCATTCATAGTCGCGGTACTTGGGGTTTTGATTCTTATGAAGCTAATTTTCGCGCCGCCGCAAAAATTCTAAAACAAAATTATATCAATCAGGGTCGCACTACACCGGAAAAAATTATGCATAAGTATACTCCTAGCAGTAACGGTGACTGGGCCGCCGGAGTAAATCAATTTATGTCAGAGATGAAATATAATAATCGGCAGAAGGGGATTGAGGCCGTCAAAGAACAAAAAGAGAATAACGTACTTGAGTATGCTCAACCATCACGGACAAGCACTCCGGCGGCCCAAATTCAGACGCCAACCTCACGCTGATTTGATATATTAAAGTCTTATTTGATTACTATTGACAAGCTTATAAGAATTTGCTATAGTAAGCATACCTCAGAAGGTTTATCCTCACTGGGATGACACGTTCTGAGCTCTAAGAACCTTCGTCTCGAGCGATTAATTTCACTCAAAGCGAAGGTTTTTTGATTGAAGCAGGTCAGGCAAACGTTCGTCATCGGTTTACACCAATGACTTAAACAACTTTTCTGCTAAAATAAGATTATGAATTGTTGGCGAAAAATACGCCGTTATACTCAGTCTCATCATTGGCTTTGGTTTTTATTCTCCCTGACGGCACTGATTTTAATTTATGCCGTTTGGCAACACAGCTACACTTGGTACTTTCAAGACGAAACTGATCATTTGGTTCCCGCCTGGATGATGCTGCGCGATCACGGAAAACTCTATCATGACCTGAGCACTAATCATCAACCAATCGCTATCATCTACTCATTAATCATTATGCGCTTGGTTAAGTTCCGCACTCTTTGGCAACTCATTCCTCAGATTCGCTTGACCATGCTCGGCTTTAGCCTTGTTGTTGGCTTTATCGCGACGTGGCGCTTCCGCTGGAAAGGTTTTTTCGCTTGGCTCAACTTGGCTTTTTTGAGTTACTATTTTTTTGGTTTCCATGTTTTGGGTGAAGTTTTTGCCGCTTATGCCATCCTGATTTTGACCCTTTATTGGTTAGTTGCCAAGAAAATTAACAATCTTGACGCTTTTATTTTTGCCTTTTTCAGTTTTCTGGCCGGATTCAGTTTACTGCCAACCATTGTTTATCTTGCCATCATTAATGGGTTATTTTTGAGAAAATTAAATAAACAACAACGCCTCATTCTGCTCACCACTTTGGCTCTTTTGATAATCACCATGTTCGCTTTTATTCCCCCTTTGGACTGGTTTCGCGAGACAATTGTTAATAACTGGCTCTACTGGCTTCCTTTCAACCAATCCCTTGGTTTCGTCAAACAGTTTTCCATGTTGATTTATCCCTTTTCAAGTTTGGTCCAGGCGAGTAGTTGGTCGCGGATTAATTTATTTTATTTTGTCAGTCTACTCATCTGTTTCCTGCCTTTTTTAACATTAAAAAGTTTTAAGTCCCGACCTCTCGCAACTTTCGTGATCAGTTTATTTCTCATTGGCCTATTGAATAATCGGGTAAGCCAAGCTGATACTTTATTTTACCAAGGGTTTCATCTGCTACCTTATTTAGCTGCCTTTATTGTCCTTACCAGCAAACAATTCTTTTTGGTCAAAAACAAGCTTGTACTTCAGCGGCTAAAATACCTCTTGTTCGCTCTAGGATTAATCTTTATCTCTCATTGGATCTTCACGCCTGTTCAGCGCCTGCAACAATATGATGAAAAGTATTCTCCTTATCAAAACATCGCGAACATTCTTTTGCAATTAAGTCAACCCGGTGATCGATTTCTGTCTGGACCTGATGGAGCTGGTTACATTAATCTCGCCGCCCATTTACCGATCGCCGGTCGACAACTATTTCATCTTGATTGGTCGTGGAGATCGCCTTTGCTCCGTCGACAATTTGTCCGATTAATGACGACTCATCCACCAGAGTTTCTCCTTTTTTATAATGATAACGGCCAATATGCACGATTTTTGCAACCAATTCTGACCCAAAAATATCAAGCACTTTATGATCAAAAACATCATCCTGTTTTCCTTTACATTCTTCGTCGTAAATGGGACAAACTTAATCAGCAACAACAGCTTGTTGTCACTCAACGTTATCAATTAACACCCAAATCATTGCCACCTCATGGCCAATAATCCTTATCAACGACGGAATAAACTCGGTTTTGGCATCAGTTTGAAATTAAATCACCAAGGCCAGTTGATCGTCGCCGCACCAAAACTAATCCCTCGCTTTATTCTTGACCAATTGGTTGATCAGCATCAATCTTGGATTGATAAGCAGAAGAAACGCTTGAAAAAACAACAACCGATGTTGGGTAAAAATTTTGTCTATCTTTTTGGTAAAAGATATCAATTACGGGTAGCTGACCTCCATCAAGCAGTGGGTGGTTTTTTTATCATCGATGATGAGCTTGTCTATCAACCACCATCAGGCTTAACTATCATCAAAAAAAATCAACTACCGCCAAAACTAAAGCTTGAAAAATTCTTAAAAAATAGTGCCATCAATTACCTCGCTCCTCGTACCCATCAATTGGCCGAAAAGATGAATTTAAAATTTAGCCGGATTGTTTTCAAACAGCAAAAAACCCGTTGGGGAAGTTGTTCAAGTCAAAAAAACTTGAATTTTAACTGGCGCTTGGTTCATTTTCCCCCTCCTGTCATCGATTATGTTATCATTCATGAATTAGCCCATTTAGTTCATTTGAATCACTCGGCTCGGTTCTGGGCTTTAGTGGCAAAGTTTGATGGTAAATATAAACAACACAAAAAGATTCTCCGTCAAGCGGCACTTGACTAAGTTGCAATAAAATTAAAATGAAACATATGCTAAAAAATTATCGACTTATTCTCCATGGCGACAACATAGTTGCTTCAAGAAAAAGATTGAGTCAGTTAATTGATCAAGCAAAAAGTGATCAACAACAAATTGTTCAACTTGAGGCGCAAAAATTAACTCCGGCTCTGCTCGAACAGACCTTATCGGCAACAAGTTTGTTTGGAGAAGAGAAGCTGATCATCATCGAAGGCTTGCATTCACTGCCGCGCAGTCACCGCAAGCAAACATTGATTCAATTATTGGCTGCAAATGCCAGTAATACTAATTCATCGAGTTGGATTGTTTGGGAAAAACGTAATTTAAGCAAAACAATGTTGAAAAAATTTCCTCGAGTGAAAGCGGAGGAATTCAAAGTAAATCAAAAACTTTGGCAATTCTTAGACAATCTAGGTAGTGACCATTTTAATTTAGACCAGCAACTCAAACTGTTGACAACAGTCTGTCAACAAGAAGATGTTCACTTTGTATTTTTGATGATTATCAGACAAATTAGATTATTGATTCAAGCAAAAGAAGGTCATTTTAGCGGTGCACCATTTACGATCGTTAAATTGAGAAAACAAGTCCATAATTTTAGCTTAACACAGTTACTTAAGCTCCATCAGCAACTTTTTCTGATCGAAAGTAGACTGAAACAATCACATAATTTACTTGACTTAAAATCGGAACTTGACCTTTGGCTCATTTACTTATATAAATAGAGTGTCATACTTTGTATGACACTTTGGCAGACAAAAGTTCGGCTTTGGCGAACAAAATAATTTAGTTACAGATATAACAGTAAACAGTTGCGAAAGGAATTTATGTCTATTGATACAAGTATTTTTAAAGCATATGACATTCGTGGTCTCGTTCCCGATCAATTAAACCCAGAGTTGATAGAAAAAATTGGTCGCGCCTTTGTCAGACTGTTGCAAGCGGAAAATCCTCGAAAAAAATTAAATATCGTTATTGGTCATGATATGAGACTTTCATCAGAAAGTCTCAAAACCAGTCTTGTCAAAGGTGTCATCCGAGCAGGAGCAAATGTGATCGACATCGGTTTGGCCTCAACCCCAACCTTTTATTTTGCTGTTGGTTTCTATGGTTATGATGGCGGTCTTCAAGTCTCTGCTTCTCATAACCCAAAAGACTATAACGGATTGAAACTAGTGAGGGCAAAGGCGGTCCCTGTTGCGGGCGACTCCGGCATTAAGCAGATCCGTGATTGGGTTGTCGAAAACAAGTTCGTCGATGCACCAATACCGGGAAAAATTAGCTCACTAAAAAATGTCGCTCAACAAGCCTATAAAGAAGAGATTAAGGCCGCTAAAATTGATCCAAAAGCGATTAAGCCCTTCAAGATTGTGGTTGACCCAGCCAACGCCATGGGCGTCATTGATCTTGACTTCATGTTCCAAGACACACCGGTAAAATTAATCAAGCTGAATGATACGCTCGATGGTTCTTTCCCCAGTCACCAAGCCGATCCTCTTAAACCGGAAAACCTTGAGCAATTACAAAGAGCGGTGATTAAAGAACGAGCCGACTTAGGTATCGCTGTTGATGGTGATGCCGATCGCTATTTTCTTGTTGATGAGAAGGGTCAGCCTTTACGTCAAGAAATTCTCCGCGGCATCATGGCTCAACTGACTCTCAAAGATTGTCCTCATGCAATTATTTGTTACGATATTCGCCCGGGTAAAATCACCAAAGATATGATCGAGGAAGCGGGCGGTATCCCTTCAGTGACTCCGGTAGGACACTCACTGATTAAGGAACAGATGATTCGCGAAGGTGCTCCTTTCGGTGGGGAGTCGTCCGGCCATTATTTTTATGCGTTTGATTTTGGTGTTTTCGAGATGCCGGTAGTATTGATTCTCAAATTCCTTCTCTGGTTAAGTAAGCAAAATAAACCTTTTAGTCAAGCAATTAAGCCATATCAAAAATATTTTAATTCCGGTGAAATCAATTCAATCGTCAAAGATGCTCCGGCAATTATTAAAAAATTGGCGAAAAAATATGCCGATGCGGATATTTCCTACCTTGACGGCATTACCATCACCTATCCTGATTTTTGGTTTAATGTGCGACCTTCAAATACTGAACCAAAATTGCGCTTGAATCTTGAGGCGATCTCACCAGAAATTATGCGTGCTAAACGCGATGAAGTACTCAGCATTATTCGGCAAAAAAACTAAAATGAAACTAGGCATTATATCCGACACTCATGATCGTTTGGAAACACTGGAGTTAGCGATTAAGGAGTTTGCCAAACAACAAGTAGCAGTAGTGATCCATTGCGGTGACTGGGTTGCACCATTTACTCTCGAATTTTTTGATCATACTTGTCAAAAGTATCAGCTCCAGTGTCCCACCTATAGTGTTTTTGGTAATAACGATGGCGCCGATGCATTGAGGATGATGGAACGCAATCAGGCCTTGAAAAATCCAATTAAGTTTAGCCATAAGCCAACCTTACCGCTTGAATTGGGCGGCAGAAAAATCATTGTTTACCACGGTCATGACAAAAATTTGCTTGATGGTTTAGTTCGCTCCGGCCGGTATGACGTTGTCTTTCATGGCCACACTCATATCCCACGTAACCAAATTCATGGTCAAACACTTGTTTTCAATCCTGGTTCAACGGCTAAATCAAGGCAGAGCCGATTAATTGATGAGGTTAGCGTCGGTATTTATAATCCAAAAACAAATCAAGGAAAAATTGTTTATTTAAAATAGCGGCGCAATCGTCATCATGAAATGTATCAATTATAATGAAAGGTATCGCTCTTATGTCAGTGGTTAATCAAACATCGAAAATCAATCTTAATTCTCGCGCCGATATTGCCCAATTTGATAAAGAAAATATGCTCGGTTCAATTGAAGCCCTTAATTTCCAAATTGAACACGCTTGGGACGAGGTGAAACAAATTAACTTTAAGCTAGCTCGCCAGCCAAACAATCTCGTTGTTGCTGGGATGGGCGGCTCCGGTCTTGGCGCAGACGTTATTAAGCATCTCTTCAAAGACAGACTGGAAATCCCTTTTGACTTTGTTCACAGTTATACTTTGCCCGTTTATGTTGATCAAAAATCGCTTGTCATTCTTTCAAGTTACTCAGGTAATACGGAAGAAGTCATTCAAGTAGCAGAAGAAGCGATAAAACGCCAGGCTCAAATCATTGTTATCACCGGTGGAGGAAAACTCTATCAGCTGGCACAAAAACATCACTGGCCCGTCTACAAAATTGATCCTAAGTTCAATCCTTCCAATCAGCCTCGTATGGCAATCGGTTACTCTGTGTTTGGTACGCTCGGTTTGTGTGC
>WFRK01000057.1 GCA_015486535.1 Candidatus Microgenomates bacterium
ATTTATCCCCGGTAAACCGACAATCGAACTGGGTTCAAGCAACATATCCTCAAGTTCACCAAATGCCGCTGCACCCTGACTGGCACCAACCTTTTTAGCAAATCCCGGGCTGGTTAAACTGACTAACAGGTCGTATTTTTGAAATAAGCGGGCAAAATCTTGTTTGAATAGAGTGCGTGCCTTCTGAGCCAGTAAATAATATCGATCGGCATAACCTTTACTTAAAGCAAAAGTTCCCAACATAATGCGTCGCTTTGCTTCGTTACCGAAAAAACTGCGATCCTGACCATAACGCACACCGTCATAGCGATTAAGATTACTGGAAACTTCGGCTCGCTGAATGATAGTGTAGTCAGCGATCGCATAATGTGGGTCAAAAGCATCCGCTTTTTCAATTTTTACTCCGGTTGATTCAAGTCGGTGAAGTTGTGCTTCAAATAAATTAACTATGGTGGGATCGATACCGACGTCATGATAGATATAGCCAATTTTGAGATTTTTAACCGGTTGATTTAAGGCTTTGGTATAGTTAGGCACAGCTCTATTACTTGAAGTAGCGTCGTTCTGGTCATAGCCGGCAATATAGTTAAGTAGCAGAGCGCCATCGGCCACAGTTTTTGTAATTGGTCCGGGCGAATCGGTTGATGAAGCCATGGCAATGACCCCTCGACGGCTAACACGACCGTAAGTTGGTTTCAAACCAACGACGCCGCACCAAGCGGAGGGCTGTCTAATTGAACCGGCAGTTTCACTCCCGATCGCGGCAATAGTACTATCGCTCGCTACGGCCGCAGCGCTGCCACCGGAAGAACCACCGGGCAAATGGTCGGGATTACGTGGATTAAGTGTCCGTCCATAAGCGGAAGTTTCGGTTGATGAGCCGTGAGCCCAAGCATCAAGATTGGTCTTGCCTAAAATCACTCCCCCGGCCTCTTGCAATTTTTTCGTGACGGTTGATTCATAAGGAGGGATGAAATTGTCGAGCACTTTACTGGCGGCAGTGGTTCGTAAACCTTTGGTGAGGAAATTGTCCTTGACCGCAATGGGCAATCCCATTAACGGTTTATTTTTCTGTTTCTTAGCTTGATCAAGAGCCTGATCATTAAGTGTTAAATAAATATTAAATTCTTTGGTTTCTGAGATACGCTGATTAATATCATCATAAATTTCAGCCAAAGAAAACTTTTTTTCTTTCAAACCTTTGATGGCATCAGTTAATGTCAGTTGATTTAATTTCATGCTTTTTTATTCTTAATTACCTGAGGAACAACAAAGTAACCCTGATAGGTATGTTTGGCATTAGCGAGGGCTTGTTTTTGGGTTAGCATGTTGATCCTGTCCACCCGATCTGCCCTTAAAACATTAATTTGGTCTGTGGTGTGATGAGTCGGCTCGATTTGATCAAGATTCAACTTTTGCAGTGAATTAATAATTCCTAGAGTTTCATTAAAAGCTTGGGTTAAGTTGTCGATCTCTTTTTCACTGACGGGGATGCTAGCCAGAGCGGCTATATGTTTCACCAACGCTTGGTCAAAAGTAAAAGTATTTTTCATGATTAATGTAACAAACCAATGGCTTTATTTTAGCACAGATTTATGGCGAAGATTGACAAATTTTCAGAAATGGTTTGCTGATTTATTGAGTAGTAAACAAAAGTTGATAAAAAGATTGTCTTTAGGTAAAATTAAACGAATGGGAGAACAAAATAAGAGGAGCATCCAACGGCCACCAAGTGAAATATCACGAACTTCAGACGTGGAAAATGAACCAAAACTCAACAATGCTCTAGCAGCTCTGTTAAGAGAAGGAGAGCGGAAATGGTGGGATAATAGACACTTTGTAGAGGCAATAAAAATCGTCACGAAAGTGGAAGCTTGGTTAGCTAATCCAAAGTTAAATGAAGGGCATGAAGCTAATCGTTCTGGTGATGGAATAGGAAAATTGTGGGAACAGCAAGTAGCAAGTATGAAAACTATATTAGGTATCCAAGAACACATATTTAAAGGCAAATCTGCAAAAGATGGAATTGAGGTGGCTGATAAGCAGTTTTTGTTTTTGAACAGACACATTGATCGATTGAAGAAAAAATTGGATGTTTTTCTGACAGCAAAAATAAAGAGTTTAAAACAAGCAAAGAAAGATCAGGAGGATTAACTCACAAGCTTTTCTAGTGCCGCAACCCTTGCCTCTATCGGTGGATGAGTATCAAACAAATTGGCAAACTTAAATTTTTTCTTCCCCGCCACTTTCACCGTCAACGGATCAACGATAAAAAGATGGGCCGTCGCTTGCCCGGCAGTTCTCAATGGTTTAGTGTTAATCGCACTTAATTTTTTCAAAGCGTTGATCAAACCCTGAGGATTTTTTGTTATTGCCACGGCGGAAGCATCAGCCAAAAATTCTCTTTTTCGTGAAATAGCCAGCTGAATTAATTTGGTTACCACGGGGACGATTAAAACTAAGATTAATGACACAAAAAACTTTATGCCCTCATTGTCTTTATCATTATCTTCAAATGAGCCAAAAAACAGATTTCGGCGAATAATATCAATCACAATTAAGATAAAACCGATAAAGACCGTTACCAGCGTCATCAGTAAAATATCGTAATTTTTAATGTGTGAAAGCTCGTGAGCCATCACACCTTCCAGTTCACTGCGGTTAAGTTGTTTAAGCAAACCGGTAGTGGCGACCACGACAGCATGTTTCGGATTTCTGCCGGTGGCAAAAGCATTAGCTTGTTCGGCCTTGATGACATAGATTTTCGGTTTAGGTAAACGTTGGCTCATGGCCAGATTTTCCACCACAGTATAAAAATCAAAGTAGTCTTGTCGTTTAGCCGGTTTCGCTTTAGTGCTGGCGAGCACAATTTTATCTGAGTTCCAGTAGGCAATGAAACTACCAATACCGACAAAAATTAGAAAAAGTCCGAGAGTGGTGAGACTGCTGTCAAAAAACCAATAGAAAATCCAACTGACAAAAACCACGAACAAGCCGAAACCGACGAGGACAAGAAACGATTTACGTTTATTCTGGCTTACTAATTGATAATGAGTCATGCAGTCATCAGTCTTCTAATAAATCTCAATTTAGCCTACAAATTTACCGTCACATCTTTAGTTTCAGCCTCGCTTACTTCAAGATGCGAACCGGTAGTGGCGACCATCAAACCCTTTTCCGGTTTGAAGCTAAAAATTTGAGCGATCAAGTTGGAAGGAAAGACGAGCAGTTTAGCGTTATAACTTTGAGTAAGATCAATTAAGGTGCGTCTGGCATACATCAGTTTGTCTGCTGTATCGGTTAATTCATCCATGAACTTAGTGACAGTCGTGTTTGCCTTTAGCTCCGGATTACTTTCCACCATCACCTGCAGTTTGGGTAATACGGTTTGAATTGAGCTTAAGGCTTTGTCAATATCCTGACTTTTTCCACTTTTGTCAGCCCGATTCACCGCTTCCCTCGCTTGAGTAATTAATTGGTAAATACCTTTTTCGTGTTTCAGATAACCCTTAACACTCGCCTCGAGATTAGGAATTAAACTTGCTTGCCGCTTGAGTTGATTACCAATTTCTTGAATACTGGCAACGATTTGAGTTTTCAAACGTTGAAGCGTGTTGTAGACACCAATAATGTAAGCGATTAAAGCAACTAGGGCGACAAGAAAAGCGATCATCATGATACGGATCCTTTTTTGATTAATTAAACACTCCGTCTAGTGTACTACTAAATTTGGCGCTTGGCAATTTGCACGGTATAAGCAGCTTCAGTACTTAATTATGCTATACTTCAAGCACTAATGTCAAAAATGCACATCTGGTTTGTGGCCACCACCTACGATGTTGGTGGGGCTGAGATTTTTAGCCTGGATTTACTCAAAGCGTTGAGGGATAAAAAGATTAAAGTTGACGCTTTTACGAATCAACACAGGTTTTATCAAAAGTTGAAAACCAAAAAAATAAGTACTCAGCTTCTGCCGGAAACAGCAGATTTTTTAGGTGATTATAAAGGTTTAATCAAAGCAATCTATTTTGCTCCCAGAGAAATATACACTTACTGGCATTTACTGAAAAGTTATAAAAAACCTGATGTGGTGATTTTAATTGGTTTTTCCAGCAAGCTTTTTTTTACACCTTTGGCTAAGTTTTATAAAGTGCCGGTAGTTTGGTTCGAATTTGGTCCTTATGGAAAGACGATTGAGCGATTTTTCAAGTTGCCTAAGTTACTTTATCATTTAGTCAAAAAGTTGCCGGCAGTGGTGATTGTGCCGACTGAGCATACTAAGCGAGTAATGGTAAATAAGCTCCGTATCTCACCAGGTAGACTGAAGGTGGTTGCTTGTGGGCGTGCTTCATCATCAAACCTATTGCCCCAACGGAAATCAAGATCATCAAAGGAACAAGTGCTGATCTGTCCTTCCCGCTTTGAAGTTGGTAAAGGCCAGGATATTTTGGTCAAAGCCTTTGCTTTAATTTTAAGAGAAAAACCCAACGTTAGGTTAGTTTTTACCGGTGATCATCGGACCAAGTTTGGTCAAAAGGTAAAAAAAATGGTTAAAGTATTAGGGCTTGAAGCTAAAGTTGAGTTTAAAGGTTGGGTTAAATCCGTACTGGCAGAGATTAAAAAATCTGATATCTGTGTTTTTCCTTCTGTTTGGCCACTTGAGGGTTTTGGGCTGGTGCAGATAGAAGCGATGGCGCAAGCCAAGGCCGTGGTTGCTTTTGATAGAGGTCCAACTAATGAGATTGTGATCAATGGGGAGACTGGTTTGTTAGTTAAGTCGATAGGTGACCATAAGCAGCTGGCTGATCATGTTTTGATGCTTTTGAAAAACAAACGTTTAGCGACTAAGTTGGGCCAAGCCGGCCGGAAACGCTTCTTAAAACATTATCAAATGTCCCATTTAATTGATGATTTTTTAAATGTTTTCCGTCGAGCGAAGGTGAGGTGACCGCTGCTCTATTTGATTAGATCAGCAAAAAGAAGTTCAAGTGCTCTTGCAGCGATAGCCACATCTTCGTACTCCTCGCCGGAGTAAACCGCTCGTACTACTATGAAACCTCCATCGGATATGGGAATGATTTTTTTCATTGTGCCGGCATAACCTACCAAACCCGCTTCTTCCAGCGATTGGCGCAATTTTGGTGACTTAACACTAAGCGATTCTCCCCAGCGCTGAGCAGTCTCTAATTTTCTCTGTGCATAATCCACATACGTTTCTAGTGTTATTGGTTGTCCCGCATCATCAGTCCACCTACTTTGAGTACCAGGTCGATTCACGGGCATCACCTTTCTCACTTCGGCTACGGGGGAAACGTTTGGAGCTTGGTAGCCTATTTGAATGCCAATAGCACCATAATGACTGGTGTGACCAACCACGTCTTCCATTGCTCGATAAGCAAAATCATGTAATTTATCGCCTAATTTTGCTACTTCCTCTTGATCTATTGCTTTTTCTCCACGATCATTAGATTTAACAAGGCTTTCAAAAACTTTTCCTATCTTTGGATCTTTTTCTACCTCATAATCAGGTTGAAACTGTCGCCAGATATCACGACCTTTAATCGGATTCTTGGCACCTTCAGGGGTAAATATTTTTTTTAATTCATAATCACCCAATTCAGCTATTTTGGGGATTATCGGCTGTGACTCTAATTTCATGAAAATACTTGTTAATTATTACTATATCATTATGAGCTTTGATTGGTGTTTGGGCGACGCGGTCAACAACACCTCGCACAACTTCGGCTGTTCGTAAATTTAATCGTTGATTCTTGCAATTTCTTTTTTCGCTTGTTTGATTATTTGGTCAGTATCGGTCAATTGCTTAATCACCCTTTCAATTTGTACGGCTGTACGCACAGCTTTATCAAAATCAAAAGGAACAAATTGCCCTTCTTGATCCATTTTTCTAACCACATAGGCTTGATCTCGTCCTTGGCATATTTCTTTGCTCACTGGTTGCCAACTCCAAGTAACATTTAACCTATCTAGAACAGTGCTTAAGGGAATTAGTGGCGTATCTTCTGATCGAATATCCGATTCCGACGGAAAAATATAAACAAAACCCGTCCTTTGTGGGCAAACAATAGTTTCTGTCTGTCCTGTTCCGTATTTACCGGAAAAGGTATAGGGAAGGGGTTCTGCGGAGATGGTGACGTAGGGGAAAACAATAGTCCCGTTATCTACTTCTGGTTGTGATCCATCTTTAGCTCCATCACCTACTTTTGGTCCACCCTCCTTGGTTGCCGGCATTTTGAACCTTTCCATTACTGTCTGTTAAGTTATCTTAATATATCAAAAAGATCGATGAAAAGCAAATCTATGGAGTTAAAATATGATGCCAACGTCAATACAGTTTTTGTATTTACTGTTTATAGCATAAACGTAGTATGTTGAATCTAACATAGTCTGAGCCAGGAGGGGGGGTCGAACCCCCGACCTACGGTTTACGATACCGTTGCTCTACCAACTGAGCTATCCTGGCGCGCAAATTGTTTATAAATCTAACTTGTCTTCGATGCTGATCACATTTTTTGTTATAATGTTAATGATTTTATCACAGTCAAAAGTTAAAGCGAGATTAGTATAGTGGTAGTACATTAGCTTCCCAAGCTGAAAGCGCGGGTCCGATTCCCGTATCTCGCTCATTAAATGATAAAGCTAAACAATAATTTATCTAAAATTTAGTCGATTCGGTTACTTTATTGACTTGTAATGCCGTTTTCAAAAAAAGAACAATATGGGCAAATTGGCGTTTATTAGAAAAATATTAACTCTTGCCCCTTTACGCCTTTTTCACTAAAATAGGGCTCAAATGAAAAATTCGCGCGCGACTTCGAGAATACTGAAGCGAGAAAAATCAAGAGCAGTGAAGCAAATTTTCCTCTTTGCCTTTTTAGGGATTGCTTTGTTAGCAATTTTTATTTTTATTCTTTTACCTAACTCAGTCAGAATCCTAGATCTTTTCAACCCAAAAACAGGTGGTTCGACTAGCTATGACACGATTCCTCCCCGCCCCCCCAGTTTAGTGCTGCCTTATGTTGCCACCAACAGTGCTCAGATAAAATTAGCCGGTTATGCCGAGCCGAACTCTCAGGTCGATATTCTGCTCGACGGAGAATCGGTTGCTCATGTGGAAGCAAGTTCGTCCGGTCAATTTAGTTTAGAGTTCAATCTACAACCGGGAATAAATTCACTCAGTGCCATTAGTCGGGATAAAACAAAAAATGAATCAAAACCGAGCGGGACTTATCAGATTCTTTTTGATAATCAAAAACCAAAAATAGAACTTGAGGGGGTGCAGGATAACCAAGAAATAGTTGGTAAGCAAAATCGCTTCTTTACCTTAAAAGGTAAAACAAAACCAAAATCGCGGGTGTTAATTAATAATCACATTGCCTCTATTCAAGAAGATGGTACTTTTAGTTATACTACGACGCTGAAGGAGGGTGATAATCCTTTCAAAATTGAAGTGACTGATCAAGCCGGCAATAGAGGCGAGTTGAGTTTAAATATTAAGTTTAAGCCCTAAAGCTTCAGTGAATGTTCCCCAAAAGATCAAAAAGACGAATGGTTCCAAAGCGGTATTGTTGAATTGAGTATGTAAAAACAGCATCATCAAGAAGATAAAATCTAGATGGTTATATTGATAAAGTCGTTTTGACCATTTGAGTAATAAAAGTAGAAACAGAATTAATCCCAACAAGCCCGTTTGCTGATAGATAAATACTTCAAGATTGTTTGGCTCTTGAGCGTGCGTAGTGGGGAGAATTTTAGTCAATGAGGTTGCCGGTATTGCTAGCGCTGTTTTGGTTTCTTTTGGCTGAGGCCCAAGTTGTTGCTTTAATTGATTGCGCCATGAAGGCATTACGATTGTGACATCATGAATTATCCTTGCCTTAATGCTGGCGGTACGCCAAAGGTTGCCTCCTTCACTTTTTGGTTTGGGAACAAAAACAATTGTCAATATGAGAAGAGCGATGAGAAGACCACCAGTAGTTCTTAGTCGTCGGCGTCGACCCAAAAATGTTAAGAAAGTTAAGCCTAAAAGGGCGGCCAAATAACTCGCCCGAGAAAAAGTAAGACTCAAGGCGAGAACAAAAATAGCATTAACGAACCAATAGAACCAGAATTGTATTTTGTATTTAAAACGGAGTGATTGCCAATAAATCAAACCAATGGCAATGAGGAAGCCGGCAAAGTTTGGATCAAGCAAAGTTGACACCAGGCGACCGAGATGATCATCCCAACCGAGAAAAAAGAGTAAACGCAAGTCGTAAAAAAATTTATATTGAATAAAGCCAAATAAAGTGATGAAGCTAATCAGGCCAAAGAACCACGGATACCGAGCCAGCGATAAGCGCTTTGACCAAATTCGCCGACGTCTCACTAAAGCAATGATGAAGAGACTGTAATAAAAAATCCGTCCGTCATAAATGAGTGCCAAATTATGTGCTGGCAACAAGCTATGATAAATTAAGCTTATTAGCAGCCAAAACAAAGCAACTGCCTCAAGTCGAAAAGAGGGGCCGATTTTTTCTATCTGTTGCTTGAGATGACCAAAGCCTAATTTATTTTTGTTAATTCTGAAGGCCTCAATGAGTAGAAAGATGGCAATGAAAAAATCATGGGGATAGATAGCGCCGCTAATGAAATTAAAACGAGTGAGTTGCCCCAACGCCAGGGAAATAAAGATCAATCCAAGAATCATGAATTGACAAAAATTTAATTTTGACTGATTATCTTTCACGCCGGTTTCTCCGCAATTTTATTTTTCAAGTTGGTAAATTCTCACCAAAAGTGAATGAAAGCTCATTAAGGTAGCATAAACCAATCCTCGACCACCATCTAAAAAACCCAATTTAAAAAAATAATTAAAAAAGAATTTCATCGGTGGATAAAAGCAAAGTTGCCACCAAAGTATCACTTTCCACGTATGCCGTTGATTTGCCTCGAGTTGAGCATAACGAGAGACTTTGGCTAAAAATTGAGCGACACTCTGATGAGCGAAATGACGGATGACAATGTTGGTTCTCTCAGTCATGCCACTAACTCCGGCGATTTCATGGACCACTCGCTGATAACGAATAAACTCAGTTTTTGCCAATCTTAATAAATAAATTTGACCAGTTTCACCATACTTTAATGATTTGCCTAAAAAAATATCTTCACGTTTTAACAGATAACCGTTAACCAGCGGTTGCTGTTGTTTTAGCAGTTGTTTTAATTTTTGCCAATTTTTTTTATCAATTATTTCATCACTATCAAGGAAGAATAGCCATGGTGTCTTTACTTGATTGATAGACCAGTTGCGTAGATGACTAAAGTCTTTAATCGGTAGATATTTTCGGGGATAGCGTAAAATCTTTAGACGTTGATTGAGGTTGCTTGGTGGTGCTTCTGTTTCATTAGTCCAGACGAGTAGCCAACGAACTGATGGACCGGTAGTCGCAAAATTTTGTCTGATTTGTGGGGTTAGCTGTGGTGTTGGCGTGATAATAGTTAACTTCATTAGAGGCGATGATGAGAGCGCTTTTTGATGACGACTAATTGTTTTCTTCATAGTTACTTATTTCAGTACTTGATAAGCATAG
>WFRK01000058.1 GCA_015486535.1 Candidatus Microgenomates bacterium
CAATCTCTTTCTGAGTTAATGGTGGTAGGGAGTGTTTAAACTTAATGATCAATTTCGGCTGGTTGTGTGCCAGATTTTTGGCAAATAATGCTTGCGTTGTTTCTTGATCAATCTGTTGGCCCGTTTTGCCCGGATAAATAATTAAACTTCGTTTTACATCGGAACGACCCAGTTCAACGCGCGCTTCTTCACCGGGCTGATCAATCTTTTTGCCCAAACCAATCAGGAATCGACTCAATTTTGTTTGATCATAATGAAGGGGAACAAAGATTTCTTTAGGGAAAAATAGGCGCCCAATTAATGAATAAAATTTATTAAAGCCATTTTCTCGACGAAACCGATCTACTTCTTGTTTAATTGGTTGGTTAAAGTCATAATTTAAACCGAGAAGACTGCTTTTTACCGAAGCAGTTTGGGAGGCGTTGACGAGTTGAATGGTTGCCGGGATTTGGTTTTGCTGTTTTAAGCGATTGACCGCCGCGGTTTCTGACAGACCGCCGATGTCAATTTGGTCAATGAGGGTGAATGGCAAAACTCTGTTTGAATAGTAGTTATTTAAAAAATCCAGAGCAGCAATAATACAAAGCAATCCGATGAAAGCGACAAGAGTTTTTTTCGCTCTCGTTGGCGCTAAAGTCAGACTTGCTCTTAAAAACATATTGAATTACTTGTATAATAGTGGTGCCTAAATTATATGTCAGACCTGCCTTTGCCAAAACCACCAAAATCGACCACCATCAGCGTGAATGATGACCTCAAGCCGCCAGTGGACAGATTAGTTACAGAGCCGCCGGCTGCAGTCACCGCCCTTTCTTCGGTGATGCCTACCGGTTTACCTCAAGGAGCAAATCAACCGGGAGCGGATGTATCGTCAACCGATCTCAGTCAACCTCGAGGCCAAATCACTTTCAGTGATAACTTAAAAGTGAGTACGGGGAAAACAACAGGAGCGAGCAAATTTACTTCAAAATCAACGGGCAATGATGCAACAAAAATAGCAACAAACAGAGTTGGTCCAACGAAACCAACTGCTTCGACTGATGTGCCATTGCCACCACTACCGTCATTATCACCACCAGCATCATCACCACCGCCGCCAACCATGGCATCTCAACCTCAATCTCGTGGCAGTAACCGATTAGCGCAACCAAAAAAGTCGTGGTTAAGTTTTTTGCCATTCATTTTTATTGGTTTAGCATTAGTCTTACTAGTTGCCGTCATTGGCTTGAAATTAACCCACAAAAAACCGAGTTCCTCAGCTTCTCTAGGGAGCAAAATTAGTGAGCAAACAAATAAGAATGCCAACCAAGTAGGCGTAGATAAAACAAACGGGCGGTCAGGTAAAGTTGTCACGCCGCCAAATAATAATCAACCAGTCATTAATCTGGAATATTGGGGTTTGTGGGAGCCGGAATCAGTCATGCAGCCAATTATTAGCCAATTTGAAAAGAAAAATCCCGGAGTGAGTATTCGTTATACCAAGCAGTCTTATAAAAATTATCGTGAAAGATTACAGACGGCGATTGCCTCCGGTAATGGGCCGGATATATTTCGTTTCCATGCCGGTTGGACGCCGATGTTAACGAATGAATTAGCGCCATTGCCGGCCTCAATTATGACTTCAGCTCAATTTAAAAAAACTTTTTATCCCGTGGCGAGCAATCAACTGCAGCTTAATGGTCAAATTGTTGGTTTGCCATTAATGTATGACGGTTTAGTACTTTACTACAATCAAGATATATTCCAAACAGCTGGTGTTTCGCCACCAAAAACCTGGGCGCAAGTACGTTCTTTGGCGAGCAAACTGACTTTGAAAGAAAATGGCAAGCTGAAACGAGCGGGACTGGCAGCTGGCACAACCGCTAATACAGATCATTTTTCAGATATTTTGGCGGTTTTAATGTTGCAAAATGGGGCTGATTTGACCAAGCCAGACTCGGCCGAAGTGAAAGATGCGCTCACTTTCTACACCAATTTTGTTACCAGCGATAAAGTTTGGAACGAACAAATGCCCAACTCAACCGTTGCTTTTGCTAAGGGTGAAGCGGCAATGATGTTTGGTCCATCGTGGAGTGCCCACCAGATTAAAGCTATTAACCCTCAACTAAAGTTTGCCACGACACCACTGCCTCAATTAGCCAGTAAACGTTTAACCTGGGCTAATTTCTGGGCTGAGGGTGTCAGTCAGAAAAGTAAGCAACAAAAAGTGGCGTGGAAATTCTTGCAATTTCTCACCAGTAAGGAGAGCGAGCAGCAACTGTTTGCTGAGGAAGCAAAAATTCGCAGTTTTGGTGAGCCTTATTCACGAGTTGATCTGGCTGACAAGCTTGCCAATGATTCCGTTGTTTCCGCTGTAATTGAGGACGCACCTTATGCAACCAGTTGGTACCTTAATTCCAACACATTTGACAATGGCATTAATGATCAGTTGATTAAATATTATGCCGATGCGGTTAATGCTATTTTAGGAGGGAAGTCTGTTGATAAGGTGGTGCTGACACTCAAACAAGGCACCGAGCAAGTGTTGAGTCAATACAATGTCAAAAAGTAGATTGCTTCGACGCCAAGTGCTGCTCAGCTTGGCTTATACCGCTGTCTTTAATTATCCTTTAACGAGAGATGAAATCTATTTACGCCTCATTTATAGTCCCAAATTATTTCCCGTTAGTTTGACTCAAGTAGAGCAGGCTTTGATGAGTTTGAAAAAAGCCAAATTGATCGATCAGAAAGATCAATTCTATTCTTTGAGCGCTATTACACCAACACTGGTTTGTCGTTCTTCACGTTTTAAATTTGCTCAAATTAAATTAGCTGGTTTGGCCCCATTAAAACGTTTAATTCAACTACTGCCTTGGGTGAGAGCAGTGGCGATCACCGGTTCGGTGGCCATGGCTAATGCGAAAAAAGATGACGATGTTGATTTTTTGATTGTGACACAAAAACATCGACTCTGGTTAACACGACTGATTATCGTGTTATTTGCTCAACTCATGGGTAAACGGCGCTCTTTTGCCAAAGAAGAAAAAAATAGCTGGTGCTTTAATTTTTGGTTGGAAGTAGACCAACTCTTTCTTTCATCCGGTAGGCGAAATTTATATACGGCTTATGATTTGCTTCAAGCTTATTGGTGGTTTGATCGTGATCGAATCGCGCTTCAGTTTCTTCGAAAAAACCATTGGGTCAAGCGCTTTTTACCTCATTTCTATAACTACAGCTTGTCTCATTTACAAGTTCTCCCGATTAAGCAGCGGTCGAGTTGGGAAGAGCGGTGGTTAAGTCCACTTTGGTTTTGTTTGAATGCTTTTGCCTTTTTGATTCAGCGATGCTATATGCAACATCATTTGACTAACGAATCGGTCGGCTATAGCTTCGCTTTTTTTCACCCACGCGCAACTAAAAGAAATATTTATCGCCGTTGGCGACAGTTGATCAAAACAAACAATCGATTTTTAGCTAAATTCTAGATTATAAATTATGAAAAAAGTTTTAGTTACGGGTGTATTTGACATTCTCCATCAGGAACATCTAAAGTTTTTGACTAAAGCTAAGGCATTGGGAGGGGAATTGATTGTCGCAATCGAATCGGATAAAAGAGTGCGTTTGCTCAAAGGTGTTGGTCGGCCGGTTAATGATCAGCAAAAACGCAAGCGGGCTCTGGAGAAACTGAAGATTATTGACCAAGTGATCATTTTGCCGGAGGCATTTAATCAACCCAGGGAACGGTTAAAATTTCTCCAAAAACTCAGACCACAAATTCTAGCTGTTTCCTCTCACTCACCTCATCTGGCAGAAAAAGCACGGTTGATGCAACAAATCGGTGGTAAACTGATGGTAGTGCATCAGTACAACCCTGCTTTTTCAACGACAAAAATAATTCAAGCGCGGTTGGCGAATGGGAAAAATTATGTCAAAAACTGAGTATGTCTGCCAGCAATGCGGTTTTGCTCATCCCAAATGGGTCGGACAATGTCAATCCTGTGGTGCCTGGAACTCTTTGGTGGAACAAGTGGTTGAGACATCTTCAACTCCAAAATCTATGTCGGCGAAGTTGCCTCCCGCTCAATCGATTAGTTTGGTTGACTTAGTGAAACAACCGCAATCAAGCCAGCGGTTGGTGACAACCATGTCTGAATTTGATCGTGTTTTAGGCGGTGGTGTTGTTCAAGGCGGTGTGGTTTTGTTGGCCGGCAATCCGGGTATTGGTAAATCAACTTTGATGACGCAAGCACTTTTGGCACTGGTGACAAAAAGTGATCAGTTTTGGCGCGATCATCCTAAAATAGTTTATTTGGCAGGGGAGGAAAACCCAGAGCAAATTTACCTACGGATCAAGCGAATCATTCGGAGTGAACACTTAGGATTGGCGAAGCTGAGTCAGCAACGTCTCGAGAAAAAATTAGCCCGAATTGAGTTTATCAGTGACACAAGAGTTGAGAGAGTAATAAATTACCTCAAAACAATCAAACCATTATTAGTATTGGTAGATAGTATCCAAACCCTCACAAGTGAAGCGTTGACGGCGGGAGCCGGTTCCGTTGGCCAGGTAAGAGCGAGCGCGGAAAAATTAATTGCTTTTGCCAAATCAACGCAAACACCGATGTTTTTAATTGGTCATGTCACTAAAGAAGGCCGAATCGCCGGGCCAATGACGTTAGAGCACATGGTTGATTGTGTCCTCCATTTTTCCGGTGACAAAAGTGCGGAGTTAAGGTTATTGCGTGCGACAAAAAACCGATTTGGAGCAACTGACGAGGTCGGCGTTTTTCAACTTGATGAATTTGGTTTTCAAGCGGTGGCTGATCCGAGCCAATTATTCACTTCGCATCAAGATGTCGAGCATGCTATCGGAGCAGTTTTCAGTTGCGTCATCGAAGGCACGCGACCTCTTCTAGTCGAGGTACAGGCTTTAGTGGTGCCGTCTCATTTACCGACGCCAAGAAGGGTCGGTCGTGGCGTTGATAGTGCGCGCTTGCAAGTTTTGAGCGCTGTGTTGGAAAAGTATCTCAAATTACCGCTCGGCTCTCATGACATTTTTGTAAGCATTGTTGGCGGTTATAAAACAAATGAGCCTGCGCTTGATTTAGCTATTGCCAGTGCCATCATCAGTTCATTCAAAGCTCAACCGATGGGGAAGAAGGTTTTTGTGGGTGAAGTCGGTTTACTTGGTGAGATTAGAAAAGTGAAACTATTTAATTTGAGACAAAAAGAGGTGAAGCGGTTGGGTTACAAACAACTAATCTCTTTCAAAACCCATCATCATATTCGTGAAATGACTCAATTGGTGCTGGCAGACTAAATGTTTGCTGGAGACCGACGTTTCATTTGATTAATTTCCCCAACAAAAAATTCATGGTGGAAAACTTTGCATTTTACTCTTAAATTACACTTAAAATAATAATATAGGTCTACCAATTTTCCCTCATTTTTATATTATAGGTTGACATATTTTTAATTATCAGTTATAGTAAATATCGTTGGACAAATCACGAATGGGGAAAAACAAAAAAAGCATTATTATCGCTGGACAGACCACGAATAACAATGCTTTTTTATGACGATTGAGCATTTAAATCGAATCAAATACTCAACATGGAGGTACTATAGTGCGCAAAGTCCATTTTGTAAATTGTCTCTTTATGTGACATAATATAACACTGTAGAGCAATTTAATTAATTGAGCGTCTGATAGAGGTTCGGTAGTTGGGCAGGCAACCGAGCCTCTATCAGACGCTTTTCTCAACCTAGCTTCTCGCTTTTTTACTCCATACTTGTTGATGCTATGCTTTATTGCTGAATTGCTGATTAAAATTAGCTATAGCATTACGCCGCAAAACGATTGTGATCGGCTTCTTAATCGCTCACTTTGACCCTATTCTTGAT
>WFRK01000059.1 GCA_015486535.1 Candidatus Microgenomates bacterium
ATATTTTGCAAATGGTCATTAACCGTGCGCACATCTACACCAAAAAGAGTGGCGATCTGTTTTTGTGTACCCCAGATAGTTTCTTGGGCAAAATCGCCTTTAAATCTGATCGCACCATCTTTTGCTTGATAAATAACTAATAAGAGTAGCGCTGAGAACAATGTTCCCATTTAGATTAGTTTGAGGTAAAATCAAATATTGTTTTTGTAGTCAGTAAATCTTAGGAAGATTATCATTTGCCAGTCCCTCCCGAATTAATTTCTCATCCTGGTGACACTGTTGGTACTGCTCCCCAGCGGGTTGATGAAGCACCTCAAAAAGTGGATGATCTTGATCCTAGATTAGCGGCACTGCGTCAAGAAATAGTCGCGAGAAATCGGCGCATTGTGTTGCCAAAAATAACTCATCCCACCAGGGAAGAATCACCTGCAAAGACGGGAGAAAGAATCTTAAAGCTTGTGGTTACCTTGCCTTTTTTCACCACTGGTCTAATAGTCTCAACTGAATTTGGCAAGAAGCATGAAAATATTGTTTTGTGGTTAAAAGTGGTTGAGGCACTCACGCCGGTATTTCCTCACGGTTTAAAATTGGTAGTTCTAAGGAATCTTGATAAAAAATTTAATCAAAAAGTCTTTGAGGATAGCAACTTTCCCTTAATTGTGATCGCTGATTGGAATGAACGACGAATTGAGAATAGCA
Organism: Candidatus Microgenomates bacterium; assembly: GCA_015486535.1. Lineage (GTDB taxonomy): Bacteria > Patescibacteriota > Microgenomatia > UBA1400 > PJMF01 > WFTH01. The sequence goes on from WFRK01000059.1 coordinate 700, forward strand.
TCGTTTACCAACTTTTATGTTGGACCGGGTTGATCGATGCTTATCTACATTTTCTTGAAGAAGGTGAACCAATAGATTTAGACGATGAATTAAATAAATCTGATGATCATCCGAATGCTTTGATGGCTTACTTCAAATCGGTGTTGGCAAAGCATCCAATGCTTGAGAATTTTTTAACGGACGATTTAGCCAGATATCAACAATATTTCAATCGGCCTTGGCCTATATTGACTCGTGTTAAGCGACCAGAAAAAATGAAACCTGCTATCAGGCGAACGATTAAGATTCTTGAGGGATTAGATTGGGTGGAGGCAGTTTACTGGAATGGTGGCGGTTTGCCATCATTACTGCCTAATGATGCACATTTGATTGTTCACTTATCTGCCGAAATGATCGATCAAATTGGTATCGAACAGCTCTACATTCACCTTGTCTATGCAAAGAAACAACTAAGAAAAACTTTAAATCGAGTCGCCAGCCAACGTAATCGTCACGATGCCTTTGCCACTCACCGAATCATGATCATGATGGCGACACCAAATCTAGATCAAGACAAATTGCTCATACAAATCAAGCAGCAATTAGTCGCTTTGATCCAACGTGAGAACTTTACGGTAATAGACAAAAATGATCAAAAAATGATTTTCCAGATGTTGGACAATTTTCCTTCATTAGAAAATGTGAATGGTCAATGTCCCCCCTTTCTTGAAAGATTGTTGAAAATCTGGGATAAAGTAGATCCACCTCCAGCTCCGCAAAAAAATCCGGCAAAAAGACTTGAACTTGATCAATCAGGTACAAGGAAAAAATCAGAAAGATTGCCTCATCATCGTAACAAACATCGTCCTGATGCCAATGGCCATAACCGTCAGAATGGTGCCAACAACGGACCTAAGGGAAATGGTCGGAGAAAATAGGGAAAATTAGCATCATAGCAATAGACCGGCTTGATTTACTGACTATTTTCTTTTAGACTACATCAAGATGCACCGGTTTAAAAAAATCAGCTTTTCTCTCTTTGGCTTCGGTCTAATGATCGGTCTTGCTTGGTTTGGCCTCCATCAACAAAGATGGAAAAACTTCTCTTTACCGATAAACCATGTCTTGGCGGACGAAAACCTCAGTGGTGCTTGGCTGGTAGGTGACTTGAATAATAATGGCATTGCCAATGACCGGGGCGATGGCATCTGCGCCATCAGCCAATATTTGGCGGCCATGTGTCAAATCCACCATTTCGCCAATCCCGATAAGCGCTACATTTATGATGTTAACGGTGATCTCCAATTTGATCAACGTGATATTCTCAATCTGGTCGCTAATTATTTAGAAACCAACTCTCAGTCGGCCACTGGCCAGCAATGTTTGCCCTTAGATACCGCCTCAGACTATTTGGCTGAAACCGGCCCTTATCCCAGCAATGATAATGTTTTGCGCGGTGTCGGTGAATGTCACTACGCGCGTGGTCTAGGTCAAGGCATCACTTGGTTTTATCAAACTTCGACCCCCGAAGTTTGGTGGTCCACTCTCAATCCTCAACCGGATGTTTATAAGATAAAAACATTAACAGATTACATCGAGAAAACAAGCCAATCGATGCCTGAACATGGCAAGTTTTTGGTTGAGCTTTACCTCGCCGGTCACTCGAATAATAAAGGAGTGGACAAATATCCGCAGTGGTTAATCAAACAGGGTGCCAACTACGTTAAGCGTGGTGATGACGGTACGTTCGTGCCTTGGGATCCGGTTTTCAAACAAGCCTTAGCGCGTTTTTTAACTCAGGTTGATGAAGGTTTTAAACGTGCTTGGGGAGCCGATCTCGCAAAGAAACCGGCACAGTTTGAAGGCATCGTCGTTTGGTCTGGCGGTTATTATGGTGAAATGCAAATCTTCTCCCCAGGCAACCGATCAAAATGGGAAGCTTATGGTGCCAAAAAATTGGGCATCAGTCCAAGTGATCCTCAATTCAAACAAAAATTCGATGAGCTCTGGACTCAATCGGCCATTGACCTTGCCAGTCTTTACGCTCAAAAAATTGATACAAAGGTACGCTTAATGTTTCAAATGGGTAACGGTCTTTATGCCAATCAATTTTCTTGGAATGGGCCTCACTGGCGATCAAATAAAACGATGACCGATCAAGCCGCCGCTCATGAACTTGTGGCCGCTTTCCCTAATCGCTTTTATTTCAAATACAACGGTTGGGATACGAATATGCCCTCTATTTATCAATGGGTGATGAAAGAAATTAAAGATACCGGTCACGCGCTTGGTGTCGGTTACGAAGTCGGCCATGGTGTCGCCAATCCCCGTTGGATGGTAAATTATGCTTTGGGCATTAACGCCGATGGCGTTTCCGGTGTACCTGCCGGTTTTAGTGTTGATTACGCCTGTATCCAACCGACTTTCCTAACTGATTTTTCAACTCAATTAGATCGCTTGATTCGTCATCTCAACTACAAATAAATGCTCATAAATGATCGGTCAGAGTGGAACTAAACTACCTCAAGTAATGTCTTTAGGATCGTTTGGGCTGTTTGCTGCCAACTGAACTGCTCTAAATGTTGCTGCATGATTTTTTTCAATTGCTGTCGTTGCCGAACGCTTAAATTAACCGCTTGATAAAGACCTTCCGCCAGACTTTTTGCCTTGGTTTCGTCGACATAAATCGCCGCCTTCCCACCGGATTCCGGTAAACTGGAGCTGGCACTGGCCACAACCGGTGTCCCAAATTGATAGGCTTCTAAAACCGGAATCCCAAAACCTTCATAAAGTCCCACCTGAATACTCGCGCTCGCCTGACTGAGTAGAAAATGCTTCTCTTCCTCGCTGACATAGCCCAAAAGTTTAATCTGTTTTTTGAAAGGAGACGTCTCAATTGTGCGCAAAATTGGTTTTGCCAACCAGCCAATTTTGCCGGCGATAATTAACTGTGGTGGAGAAGAGATTTTTTTTGGTTGGCGGGCGGCGAGCAGTTGCATCAACAATCCATAAGCTTGAATTAATCGCTTCAAATTTTTTCGTGGCTGGATTGTACCCAAATAAAGTAAGTAGGGGGAATTAATTTTGTGACGACGTAAAAATTTTGATTTAGCGGTTTGATTCAAGCGAGGACGAGAACCAACGGCGGGATAGGCAATGACGATATCATGTTGGCGGCGATGATAGCGTCGCATAATTTCTCGTTTACTGAAACGACTAATGGTGATAATCTTGCGCGCCTTTTTAACTGCTTGACCGGTCCAAAGGGTTAATTTCAGCCGATCACTGATTTTAAACTGCTTTGGATAATCTAAAAAAGCCAAATCCATTATTGAGGTCACCAAAGGCATGGGACAAAGACTGGACGCATAATGTCCCGGTGAGTAGAAAACATCGAACTCTTTTTGATGATTTAGCAAATACCATGGCAGAGCAAGCTGGGTGAAAAATTGACGGGGCCGAAGCTGGCGATAATGCCAATATTGATGCGCAACAGGTAGTTGCTTGATTGGCGGTTGCGCTAAAAAGACCGTTACCTCTATTTCTTGAGCAAATTTATTTTGTCGCCGCAAGAGCTTTTCTAAAGCAACAAGCACTTCAAACGCATAGACATTACTACCGACGCGGTTGAGGACATTCGCCTCATTGCCGTCAATGGCGATTTTCAGTTTGGGAAGAAAGGCGTTTTTCATCATCATTCAAAGCCAATTGATAAACTTTTTTCGTCTCTAAAGCCATTTGTTTCAATGAAAACATCTGGCTGCGAATGACCATCCGTTGGCGACGTACCGCCTCCGCCTGTTTGTCTTCATGCAACACCGTCTCAATACCTTGGCGGATACTTTCAACTTCTAAAGGATCAACCAGTTCGGCCGCATTGCCGGCCACCTCAAGCATACCGGAATTATTACTCGTCACTACCGGCGTACCAAAATAAAAACTTTCTAAAATCGGTAGACCAAAACCCTCGTAGAGTGAAGGATAAACAAATGCGCTGGCTTCAGTATAGAGCACCATCAACTCGGCATCGGTCACTTTGCCCAAAAAACGGAGATGTGCCTGATGCTGCTTCAGGCCGTTCCAGCCGACTTCACCGGCAATTAACAGATCGATCTCTTGACTCAATGGTTGCCACGCTTGGATCAGTCGTTTTAAATTTTTGCGTGGTTCACGGGTACCGACAAAGAAAAGAAAGGGCCGGGATAAATTCAATTTTTCTTTTAGTGTTTGATATTTTTTCTCGTCCGTTCGTTCTGCCACCCAAACAACCTCTTCCGGTAAGGCCTCATGAACCACATGTACTTGGTGGGCGGGAAAATCCAGTTTATCTAAAATATCACGTCTGGTTGATTGACTGACAGCAATAATGTGCGCCTCCCTTTCTCTCAATATCCGCCAAGCACGTTCATGAGCTGCGAGCACTCGCGGATGGGCCGTCTCCGGAAAACGCAAAATGGCCAAATCGTGAATGGTGGAAACTAAAGGCAAATGCTGATCCGGTGGTTGCAACCAATCCCAACTATGAAATAAATCGATCAGCGGCAGTTGTTTTTTGATTGATAATAAACCGACCTGCCACAATTTTGTCACTAATTCAACCGGCAAATGGCGAAGGGCTCTTTGCCTGAGAGATCGTCCCACTTCTAGACGATCAACCTGTTGGACTAACTTATGATATTGGCGCCAACTAATGCCACTGACACTGACATCTACATCCGTAAATTTGAGCAAAGAACGAACCAGGTTAGCCGTGTAACGGGAAACACCTCGATCATAAATTAAGCTGGTAACATCGATGCCAATCTGCATATTAAGATAGATGGGTTAGTTGATTATCTTCTTTGGATGTTGATAAACTCTGACAAACCCAATGTTAGGATACTGGAAAACCGTTTTTTCTTCAAACCCCAATTGTACTAAAGCCTGATTCAGCTTTCGTTGATGATCGGTCAAATCGGTCAGGTAGTCAAAGGTAATCACTTGTGAGTAATGTTTAACCGGTTGAAGTCGCTGGGATAAGTGTTTTACTTGGTTAATATTTAACCGACCGGTCGTTAAAACCGGATAGTTGATTGGGGCATACCAACGCCAAGGTGAATAAACATTGACATAATCAAATAGGGCCAAGGTACCACTGGGATAACGTTTGACTAAGCGCTGAATCGCCTGACGCCAAGGTTCTCGCTGCAGTTGAGGCTGGCTAAAGTAAGCACCATCAGCGTAAATTTGGATTAAAAATAAACTGAGTACTAAAGCCCAAGCGGGCCAGGAACGCCAAGAGCGGCGTGGCCGATGATTCAATCCGACAATAATCAACCATGCCCAAAGTGCATCCAAGGCCGGTAAGGCAAAGAGGAGACGTTTTGGCCTTAAGACGGGAATGAAAAAAGAAATTAACCAAGCAGCGATGATTGGAATGATCAACCAAAAAAGAAATGGTGTTATTTGTCGGCGCCAACTTTTTTTCCGCCATGCCTGCCAAAATAAAAATAAGCTCAACCCCGCTAACCAAAAACTGAGACTCATCCAACCAAGATTAACATCAACACGCAAAACACCAAAGGTAAACTTGGCAAAAACAAGGAATAAACCCTTTACTTGAGGAATACTGACGACTGTTTGCCACTGAGGTAAGGCCTGTCTCAGTTGGTGAGAGACGGCCAACTGTTGAGCCAAGTGTGGCCACCAAGCCAAAAAGGTGGCACTGGCAACTAGGATTGCGCCAATCATTTGACCAATTGGACGGCGAGATTCTTCTTTCAACCAGTAAAGATAAACCAGGTAAGCTAGTTGACTCAAGATTAAGAGAGGGTAGAGGTATGAGGTGTAGCACCCTGAAGCCGTCACCAAGGCCAAAAGTCCCAGTTGAATTCGTTTTGCTTTTCGCTGTTGTCGAGGATAGCGTTCTAACCTCAAAATCAAGTACCAACTGATAGTGGCAAACATGGCGGGTAAGGCATAAGGTCGCAATTCTTGGGAATAGAAAATATGCCAACTATTTGTCGCTAAAAGAAAACCGGCCAATAAGCTGATCGTTTTATATCTCGGGCTTTGTTGACGTAGAGTCAGCATAAGGAAAAAAATCGTTATCAAACCGGGTAAAACCGCCCCAATCAAACGTAACCAAAGTTCACTTTTGCCAAAATAAAGGGCGAAATGGATCAAAAGATGAAACAGCGGCGGTTGAAAATCATGAGCCAGCTGAAACTGCTGACTCAATGGTCGCAAACTTTCTAATGCTTGGGCCGCTTCATCTAACCAAAAGGAACCATTGAGTAATGGCAGGCGCAAAAGTAACGCCAAAAGAATGATTGAGCTGGCCACCCACCACCAAGCATGTGTTTCAATGACCAACCAAGAGAGAAGTGGGTGCAGTTGCCGATTGTGTTGTTTTTTCATCCACTCTATACTATAACACGATTGATTTATGCTAAATTTAAACCGGTCAGCTTTCAACTACTATCGTCACCGCCAAGTATTGGTCACGGGTGCGGCCGGTTTTCTCGGTTCTCATCTGGTCGATGCCCTGCTTCAATCGGGGGCGAATGTGATCGGGGTTGATAACTTTATTACCGGCCGCAAACAAAATTTAAGCTGGGCCTTGAAGCAACCGCAATTTCAGCTGATCGAGGCTGATGCCATTCAGGCGCCGACCACTTATTTAACTGAAACAGACACGGCTCAAGTTGATGTTGTTTTTCATTTTGCCTCGCCCGCCAGCCCACCACGTTATCAACAACATCCGGTTGAAACCTATTTGGTCAATTCCTTTGGCACCCACCAACTTTTAGATTGGTTAAAGCAATTTCACCCGCAAGCTCGCTTCATCTACGCTTCTAGCTCAGAGGTTTATGGCGATCCTGAAGTCCATCCCCAACCGGAAAGTTATTGGGGGAATGTGAACCCAAACGGACCACGCTCATGTTACGACGAAGGCAAACGACTGGGAGAAACAATTTGTGGTGTTTGGCAAAGAGATTTTCAGCTGGATGTGCGCATTGCTCGCTTTTTCAATACTTACGGACCGAGACTCGATCCCGATGATGGTCGCGTCATTTCTAACTTTATTAAACAAGCAAAGCAGCAAAAACCATTAACGATTTACGGCGAAGGGAGCCAAACTCGTTCCTATTGCTACGTGGATGACTTAATTCGCGCCGTTTTGTTATTCGGTGCTTTACCTGACTTAAAAGGGAAAACTCTTAATTTGGGCAATCCTCAAGAATACACTGTTCGTGAAACAGCAAAAATTATTTGGCAGCTAATCAATCCCAATCGGAAACTGAAGCTTCAATTTAAGCCGTTCCCCAAAGATGATCCGCAACGACGTCAACCGAACATTGATCTGGCCAAAAAGCTGCTTGACTGGCAACCCGAAATTGATTTCAAAACGGGTATTAAACTGACAGCGGAAAAGTTTTCATGATAGACAATTTAATCTTAGGCATCGATCCCGGTTATGATCGCGTTGGTTGGGCGATTGGTCAAGATGATCGCCGTCGACCGAAATTGCTTGATTTAGGCCTGATCCAAACCGACAAAGATGAGACGATTTTTGCACGTTACCAACAAATTGATTATGAACTCACACGGGTGATTAAACACTACCATCCAACCGAAGTAGCGATTGAAAAACTTTATTTCGCCAAAAACGTCAAAACGGCCATTCGCGTAGCGGAAGCGAGGGGATTAATGCTGCAAATTTTTCTTCAAGTCGGTTTAGCGATTTTTGAATACGACCCGACTAAAATTAAGCAAGTCGTCACCGGTAATGGTCAAGCAGATAAAAGGGCGATTGCAAAAATGGTCAAAATTCAGCTTGGTGCCAATGAGAAGATCAACGATGATGCTCTCGATGCCGCCGCTTGTTATCTCACCCATGTCATTTTGCGGGATAATTTAAGCCATTAATCATCAAACTAAAATTTTAGCTTAAGGAAACAATCGCTGAATATTATTGACAATAATGATGTAAAATAAACGTGATAATCTTTATTTTAATTTAAAGTTTTAATTTAAAATTGATACAACAACTTATGATTGGATTTATTTCAGGTCAAGTCAAACTGGTAGATGAACAAATTCTGGTAATGACCTCATCCGGCGTTGGTTATCAGGTGCAGGTGGGTAGTCGCTGGTTAACTCAACTCCATCAGGACGAACCAATCTCACTTTATATCCACACTCACGTTAAAGAAGACCAATTAAGTCTCTTTGGCTTCAAAACGCTGGAGGAAAAAAAACTGTTCCAGCTGCTTCTCCACGTTTCCGGTGTTGGTCCCAGTACCGCTTTGGCGGTGAGTGAGCTCGGTTCAACGACGATCGTTGAAGCGGTCCAGGAAGCACGCGTAAGTTTATTCACTTCGGTGCCCCGCGTGGGCAAAAAGTTGGCACAGAAAATTATCATTGAACTGAAAAGTAAACTTGGTTCATTGAAAGAGCTGGAACTGGGTGAAGTGTCCGGCCCAACTCATGAACTGGTTGAAGCCTTGTTAGCGCTTGGCTTCAGTGAACAAGAAAGCTATCAAACAGCTAAAATATATGCCGCAGATGAACGAGCGATTGAGGTCGTCCTCAAAGAAGCGATTCAAACTATCAAAACGCGACCGGCAACTAGATAAACCACAGGATGACAAACAAACAAAAACCTGACACACAACCAGATGAACTGTTTTTTTCTTCTTTGCGTGCAAATGATTGGCATGAATTTTATGGTCAAGAGGGCATTAAGCAATCTTTATTAATCGCCATTCAAGCCACCAAAGAACGCCATGAAGCCCTCGATCACATCTTGCTTTATGGGCCACCGGGCCTTGGTAAAACAACTCTTTCTCATTTGGTAAGCAAGGAGCTGGGAACTAACCTGAAAGTCACTTCCGGTACGGCTTTGAGTAAGGCGGGAGATTTGGCGGCCATTTTAACCTCATTGGAAGATGGTGACGTTTTGTTTATCGATGAGATTCACCGTTTAACGAAGGCGGTAGAAGAAACTCTCTATCCCGCTATGGAAGATTTCGCTCTCGATATTGTTATCGGCAAAGGACCATCGGCACGCACCATCAGATTGGATCTACCTAAATTTACCCTCATTGGTGCCACAACCAGATATGGTTTGCTCGCCGGGCCTTTCCGTGATCGTTTTGGCATGGTTCATCGCCTCACCTACTACCAACCGGAAAAATTGGCCATCATTGTCAATCAGGCAGCGAGTAAATTAAAGGTGAAACTGAGTGATCGGGCCGCTCTTAGTTTGGCGCAACGATCCCGAGGTACGCCAAGAATTGCACTCAAACTTCTGAAACGCGTGCGGGATTATGCTCAAGTTCAGGGTAAAACAAATCAAATCGATCTTGATCAAATAAATAAAGCCTTAAAAGTTTTCGCCATTGATGACTATGGCTTGGATACTCATGATCGTAATTTACTCAAGCAAATTATCCAGAAACACAATGGCGGGCCGGTGGGGTTGTCAACTTTGGCGGCGACCATCAGTGAAGATAATTTGACAATTGAAGAAGTGATTGAACCTTACCTGATTCAAATTGGTTTTTTGAAACGGACTCCTAAAGGCCGAGTGGTCACTGAAAAGGCCAAACAACATCTTAAAACGATCACGACCGAGTAGCATCAATCAGCAAAAAATACCCTTGTTTTTACAAAAGCTCTAAATCTCGTCAGTAACAACACCACTGAGGGACGATTGTCCCAAACAAGCGGACTTCCTCAGTATCGTTTTTTAAAAACAAAAGTATTTTTTGCTGATTCCCTTTCCTTTAATTTCATGGTCAACCAGATTAAAAATCTTCTCATTTTGTCCTGACCATTTTTGCTTTATAATGACTTCACTATGTGGTCAAAAATCACTCGTCGCCTGAACGCTATCTGGCTTGAATTCGTCACCGGTTTTTTATGGTGGCATGTCGGCCAAATTCCTTTTCATCATTATCGTCGTTTTTTTTACCGCCTGGCTGGTATGAAAATTGGCGCCGGATCTACCATTCATATGCAGGCAAGAATTTATGACCCCCGTTACATTATTATTGGCCAAGACAGTGTCATCGGTGAAAAAGTCACTCTTGACGGCCGGCGCCAACTGCCTCAATCAAAAGGGGGTATTACAATCGGCAATCACGTTGATATCGCCTCTGATGTAATGATCTGGACAAGTGAGCACGCGATCCACTCGGCTGACTTCCATCCCATCGAAGCTCCTGTTGTGATTGAAGATTATGTTTTCATTGGTCCGCGAGCAATTATCCTGCCTGGTGTCACCATTGGTCGCGGCGCAATCATTGCCGCCGGAGCAATTGTGACCAAAGACGTCGCTGCCGGCAGTATTGTCGCCGGTATACCCGCTAAAATGATCGGTCAGCGAAAGGTGGCACACTTAAATTATAAAATTGGTCGGGCACGCTGGTTTCAGTGATTGGGAAGAGAATATTAGTTTGGAGATGGGAGTTATTAGTTTGGAGTTGGGAGATGGGAGTTGGGAGATGGGAGTTGGGAGATGGGAGTTGGAAGAATGATTAAAATCATTTAGCGGCGTGGTGCTGATGAATGATTTTGATCATTGATAACTAGGAGAAAGTGACTTAAAAATCAAAACCAACCCTCTTGATTTTCAACTCGTTCGCTTATGCTAATATCTTTATTTTAATTAACAAACGCTCACTCTCTGGCTGTTGACTCCAAACTTTAGTGGCTAATTTAGGTCACAAAGTCACCAGCCAAGGGTCGAAAATCAAGAGGGTTGGTTTTTTAATTAAAAACATGTAAAACTGAAAATAATCATTAAAAATAAATGCTCAGCACTATCATTATTTCTTACAATACCGCCGCGTTGACCAAACAAACCATCTTGGCCGTCATCGCCGATGCCCAAAAAAGTCACATTGATCAAGAAGTGATCGTCGTCGATAACGCTTCAAGCGATCATTCGCTGGAGACAATCAAAAAATTAAGGCAAGGGCATCAAAACATTCGTCTGATTGAAAACAAAAAAAATATTGGTTTCGCTCGCGCCAACAATCAAGCCATTAATCAAGCTCAGGGTGAATTTATTTTTCTCCTCAATTCAGACACAGTTGTTTTGCCCAACAGCCTTCATCACTTAATCAACGATTTAAAAAAAGATAAAAAACTCGGTTTAGTAGCGGCGCAATTACTCAATGCCAATCGTACAGTTCAATATCAGGGCGGCGATCTACCAACACTAGCAAACATTGCCAATCAAATGTTTTTTTTGGATGATCTGCCCCTTATTGGTTCATGGTTTCATTCGCCACAAAAAAAATTGATCGCTCAAACAT
>WFRK01000060.1 GCA_015486535.1 Candidatus Microgenomates bacterium
CCCAATCCAAGTCGTGAAGCAAACCAGTTTGATACCAAAGCTCAGCATCCTGCTGAAGTTTTTCCGCGTAGGCTGCCATTGCTTCCGCCACCATCCGCATATGATGCTTCAAGGCGGGATTTTTGACGTATTTGTCTAATAATTTTTCCGCTCGTTCTCTGGGATGAAGCTGGCTTTTACTGCTTAGAGCTTGTTTCTGACTAAGTTTTTGTTTTTTGAGTTGGGAGGTATTGATTGGTGGTTGATTTTCAGTAAGTGGTTTTAAGGTGGGAAAAGCAATGACTTCTTTAATACTCCAAGTGTTGGTTAAAAACATTACTAAACGATCAATACCTACCCCAATACCACCTAGTGGTGGCATCCCGTACTCTAATGCTTCAATAAAGTCTTCATCCATTGGATGAGCTTCATCATCACCGGACTTCATTCTTTTTTGTTCTACCTCAAAAAGACGGCGTTGGTCAACAGGATCGACGACCTCACTCCAACCATCGGCAATTTCTTTACCACCAACATAGCCTTCGAACCTTTCTGCCAACCAATCTATTTTTCGGTGTTTTTTAGCTAAGGGGCTGATATCTCTAGGGTAGTCAATCACCCAGGTTGGTTTAATTAGTTTATGACTGACCAGTTTATCAAACAAAGCAAACAGTGCTTTCCCTCTGGTAAACTCGCCAGTTAGCTCAATTTGATTTTTTGTCAACATTTGCCTGAGAGTTTTATCATCAGTTTGAGCAAAGTCTAAGTCAAGATGTTCTTTGACAGCATCAATCATAGTAATCTGACGCCATGATTTGCCCACGTTAATTTCTTGGTTATCTATTTTTAAAGTTGTATGGCCGTGCAGTTTAATCATTAAGTGTTTAATTAATTTTTCTGCCACCTGCATCATGCGCTTATAATCAGCATAAGCTTCATACCATTCAATCATGGTAAATTCCGGTTGATGGGTTTGATCTATACCTTCATTTCTAAAATTACGGGCAATCTCAAAGATACGTTCATGTCCACCAATGATGAGTCGTTTTAAATAAAGTTCTGGCGCCACACGTAAATAAAATTGACTATCCAAGGCATTCATGTAAGTGGTGAACGGTTTTGCATTCGTGCCTCCGTAAATTGCTTGAAGTATGGGTGTTTCCACTTCGGTAAATCCTTCATTATCTTGTAGGAATCGGCGAATTTCTTTAACGATTGTCCAACGGGCTTGGAGTAAATTGAACACCTTGTTACTAACCAACATGTCTAGGTAGCGTTTACGAAATCTGGTCTCTTTGTTTTTAGCTGCGTTCCAACTCGTAGGCACCGGCCTTAACGCCTTACCCAAAAAAGTAATACCAGCCGCAATAATGCTGATTTCACCAGTTTTAGTTTTATCCACTACACCGCCAACGCCGATAAAGTCACCAGGATCAGTGAGTTTCAAAATCTCAAACTGTTTCTGCCCAATAGCGTCTTTGCGGGCCATAATTTGGATCTGCCCGGTAGGATCTTTAATATCAAGAAAAACTACTTTTCCGTGAGTACGGTAAGCAGTGACGCGACCGGCAGTTTGAATTTCCTCGCCTAGGTGTTTAAGGGCAAAACCAATTCGGTGTTTTTTGGCAAATGAGTAGGGATGAACATTCACGCCCAACATTTCGAGTTTTTTACGTTTCGTTTTTTTGAGCGCGATTACTTCGTCTATTCTCGACATAAATTAATTCCTTTGCTGTATTTATCACAAGGGTAACTGTTTGTTTTTTTATTATAAACCAAAAACCCCGCATTGTGCGGGGTTGATTTTTTAGTTTCTGCTAATTTATTTTATTTCTAAAACTTTATATTCAACCAAACCCGCCGGCACTTTTACCTTGATTATATCTCCCTTCTTTTTACCCAAAAGAGATTTGCCTACCGGTGAAGCGATGGAGATTTTGCCATTGGTTGGATCTGCTTCAAATTCACCTGCAATAATGAAAGTCCGTTTTTTTGAGTCGCCTTTTTTCTTGACAGTAACGGTATTGCCCATGCCAATACTCCCGACCGAGCGAGATTTTTGGACCACTTTGGCGCGCTTGAGTACGTCATTGATCTGTGAAATTCTTGCCTCAATCAGTGTTTTTTCATCACGGGCACTATGATACTCAGAATTTTCCGATAGATCACCCATTTCTCTAGCAACGGCAATGCGCTTCAGTACTTTAGGCAATTTTTCATTTTCCAACTGACTTAACTCTTCCCGCAGTTCCTTGAGTCCCTCAGCGGTGAGTTCGATCTGATCCTGAATCTTAGCTTGATTATTTTGAGTTTTTTTCTTTGGCATAATTGCGGCAGTATACTACATTTTCACTACTTTTGAAACCGGTCCTTTCACACTCATTTTGATGACAAATTAAAGCTTCTCCAATCTGGTTTTTTGAGCAATTTTTTCTTGCAGCAAAGCAAACCTCAAGGCGGCCTCAGCTTTGATTAATTCTGTTTTGCTCTTGGCTGTTTTCAAACTGGCTTTAGCTTCGTTAATCGCTGTTTGCGCTTTCTTCAAACTTAATTCCCGCGCTTCAAAGGCACTGTCAACAATAACCGTCACATGTCCATCACTATCAACGTTTAGGAATCCTTGGGCAACAAGAACAAGATATTCCTTGCCATTCAAACGATAGCGGATCTCCCCCGGATTTAATTTGGTAAATAAGGGGATATGGTCGGCTAAAATGGTGATTTCCCCCGAACTAGCCGGAGCAGTTACCTCATCCACCTGAAGATCAAGGAGTTTTTTCTCTTGAGAAACGATTTCTAATCTTAATTTACTCATGGGTTATAAAGTTTTTGCTTTTTTAATTGCGTCATCAATACTGCCAACCAGATAGAAAGCTTGTTCCGGCAAGTCATCATATTTGCCTTCGATAATTTCTTTAAAACCTTTGATCGTTTCCTTGATTGGTACGTAAACGCCGGGAATACTGGTAAATTGTTCAGCGACAAAGAAAGGCTGAGATAAAAATTTCTGCACCCGACGCGCTCGAGCGACGATTTGCTTATCCTCTTCACTCAACTCATCAATACCTAGAATGGCAATGATATCCTGCAACTCCTTATAACGTTGCAGCACTTTTTGCACGCCTTGGGCAACTTGATAATGTTCGCTGCCAACGACAGCCGGACTGAGGATTTTTGAAGATGAAGTTAATGGGTCGACAGCGGGATAAATTCCCTGTTCGGCCAAACGACGCTCCAAGGAAATGGTTGAGTCAATGTGGGCAAACGTGGTCGCCGGTGCCGGATCAGTGTAGTCATCAGCGGGCACATAGATAGCCTGAATCGAAGTAATTGAACCCTTGGTGGTTGAAGTAATTCTCTCTTGTAATGCACCCATCTCAGTGGCTAAATTCGGTTGATAACCGACAGCGGAGGGAATGCGGCCTAAAAGGGCTGAAACCTCTGCTCCCGCCTGACTGAAACGGAAAATATTATCAATGAAGAGAAGTACGTCTTCACCTTTATCATCTCGGAAATATTCTGCCATTGTTAAAGCAGTCAAGCCAACACGCAAACGATTGCCCGGCGGTTCATTCATTTGACCAAAGCACATCACCGTGCTGTCAAGCACACCGGCATCCTTCATTTCGTGATAAAGATCATTTCCCTCACGCGTTCTTTCGCCCACACCGGCAAAAACAGAGTGTCCTTTATGAACTTCGGCTACGTTATGAATCAATTCTTGGATAATCACCGTTTTGCCGACGCCGGCGCCACCAAAAGCGCCCACCTTACCTCCCTTAGAGAAAGGGGCAATCAAGTCAATCACTTTAATGCCGGTTTCCAGCATTTCCGCTTTTGTTTCTTGATCTTTGAGATCGGGTGCCGGTCGGTGAATCGGGTCTAATCTGACGGGAACGACCGGTTTCAAACCATCAATTGACTCCCCCACGACATTAAACATTCTCCCGAGAGTCGTTTCACCGACCGGCACACTAATCGGTGAACCTGTGTCGGTCACTGTCAGACCCCTTTCCAAACCGTCGGATGGGCCAAGCGCAATGCAGCGCACTTCGTTGACTGACAGCTGCTGCTCGACTTCTAAATAAAGTCTTTGACTTTTCGTCAACTCAATGTAAAGAGCGTTATAAATCGGCGGCAAATGATTTTCAAAAACAACATCAATTACTGGTCCAATAATTTGAGTGACGTTACCGGTGTTTTTAGTTTTCATAGTGAATTCTTTCTTTCTTGCATTTTATTAGCTATTCAAAGACATAGTGGCGGTGGTGATATCCAAAAGCTCATTGGTAATTGATGCCTGTCTTTGTTTATTGTAGATCAATTTCAGATCACCAACGAGCTCACCCGCATTTTCGCTGGCGTTTTTCATGGTTACCATCCGAGCTGAATGTTCGCTTGCTCTGCTTTCCAAGAAGGCTTGGTAAATCATATTTTCTATGTAAAAAGGGAGTAAATCATTAAGAATCTCAGACGCCGACGGTTCAAAGAGATATTGTGCCCGAACACCAGGGTGAGCAATCGCTTGTTTTTCTTTTAACCTATCGGCTAACGGTAAGAGATTGAACTGCTTTGGCTTTTGATTGAGAGTGTTGATAAAGTCCATAAAAAAAAGCTCAACAGAACGAAAATCTTCTGTTTGATAACCGTCGATGACGAGACGACTTAAACCAACAATATCGGTGGTGGTAACGGCATCAGGTAAGTTGGCGAACTGAGCTTTGAGGTTTAAGCCATAAAAATAGGCCATCCTCGTCATTGTTTTGCCCACGGTTATCACTTGACCTTGCGGTTTATCTTTGAGCCAATTAAGTAAAAGTTTGAATAAACTCTGATTCAAACTACCGCAAAGACCTTTATCAGTGCCGATAACGATAGCGAGCGGTTTGCCATGTTTATTCTGTCTTAACAAAGGATGAATTTCTTGATCATTAATATTCTCCGCTAAAGTAGTCAATGATTGGCTTAAAGCCTGCGTATAATCTCTGGCGGATAAGGCCCGTTCTTGCGCTTTCCTCATTTTACTTGCCGCCACCATCTCCATCGCTTTCGTGATCTTGGAGATATTTTTCGCCGTTTTAATTCGCTGTTTTATTTGACGAGTATTTGCCATAAATTAATTATCTTTGGTTTCTTTTGCAATCATCAACTCAGGGTGAATATCATTGAAAGCCTCGATGGCTTCTTTCAATTTCAGTTCTAAAGCGTCATTTAGCTTCTGTTCCTTGGCAATCTGGCTTAAAAGTGAACGATGAGTTTTTTCAATGTAAGCAAGATAAAGTTTTTCCCATTGAGGGACTTTATCGATAGCTACTTGATCCAAGTAACCTTTGACGGCAGCAAAAATAATCGCCACTTCTTCATTCATCTTTAGAGGTTCATCCCAGCCTTGTTTGAGAATGTTGCTGATACGCATGCCTCGTTCAAGTTGAGTTTTGGTATGTTCATCTAGGTCACTGCTAAATTGGGCAAAGGCCTCCAATTCGCGAAACTGGGCCAAATCTAGTTTCATGCTCCCAGCGACTTGTTTGATCGCCTTTACCTGAGCGGCGGAACCAACCCGAGAAACAGAGAGACCAACATTGATGGCTGGCCTCATGCCGGCATTGAATAAATCAGTTTCAAGGTAGATTTGTCCATCAGTGATGCTGATCACATTGGTGGGAATATAGGCGGAGACATCGCCCGCTTTGGTTTCAATGATTGGCAAAGCGGTAATCGACCCTCCTCCATTCGCCTCGTTTAAGCGACAAGCTCTCTCCAACAACCGAGAGTGGAGATAAAACACATCGCCCGGATAAGCCTCACGGCCCGGTGGTCGTCTCAAAAGCAGAGAAATTTCTCGATAGGCTTGGGCATGCTTGCTTAAGTCATCATAAATGATCAGTACATCTTTACCTTGTTCAAGAAAATATTCGGCGATAGCACTACCGGCGTAAGGCGCCAAGAACTGCTGGGCAGCTGTGTCTGAGGCAGTGGCCGCGACGACAACCGTATAATCCATTGCTTGATGTTTTTGTAAGATATTAATGGTCTGAGCCAATCCGGCCCGTTTTTGGCCAATGGAGACATAGACACAGATAATATCTTGATCTGCTTGATTAATAATTGTTCCCAAAGCAATTGATGTTTTGCCCGTAAAGCGATCACCGATGATCAATTCTCGCTGTCCCCGACCAATAGGAATCATTGCATCAATCGCTTTCACACCAGTTTGGAGTGGCACCGAGACCGATTGACGCGTCATTACTCCGGGAGCAACTCTTTCTAATGGCATATACTTTTTTGGTTTTAAGGTACCACCTTTATCCAACGTTTTGCCCAAAGGGCTAACGGTACGACCGACGATGGCATCTTCGACACCAATGGATAAAATTCTGCCTGTGCGGCGAACAGTACTTCCGGCAGTTAAATGCTCTGCTGGTGTTAAGGCAACAATGCCGACCGATTCCTTTTTTAAATTCAAAGCCAGACCATAGGCGTCTTGACCCAAATCAACCAATTCGCCTGACTGAACACCGTCCAGACCTTTAACGGTAATAACGCCATCACCAAAGGAGATAACGGCACCAACAGATTCAGCGGTTGTTGTTAAGTCAATATCACTGACAAGATGATCAATTAGTTTGGCAAGGGAAACGTCTTTTTTAGGCATAGTTTTTTAGATTTTCTTTAATAATAAGGTTTTAATTTTATCTAATTTTGATTTTAAAGTGGCATCGTATTCGTTGAAACCAACAGATAATTTAATACCGCCAATAATATTTGGGTCGACAATTACCTGGTAGTCTAGATCGCCATACTTTGCCTTCAAGGTTGCTTTGATTTTTTTTAATTGTGCGGCTGTTAAAGGAACGGCGGTAGTGATTTTTACTTGATTGAGTTGAGATGTCAAATTATCTGCTTGATTACTGATGGTTGCATCTTTGATTTGTCCGTTGATGGTCAACTTTAATCCGCCGATGGTCGCTTTATTAACCACCATTTTCAATTGGTAATTTCTCCCCAATTTTTTGTTTAATTTTTTTCGCAACAGCTTCTTCTGTTCATCATTCAAAGCATGAGCGGTAGTCACAGTTACTTGAATTAAATTTGCCATAGATCAAAGTTCTTTCAAAATACGCTCTAGTTCTTGTTCGATCAGCTGCTGTTGTTTTTTTATATCTGCCAAATGCGTACCAATAATCTTCTGACTTACCTTAATAATCGCATCGACCATGTCTCGATGGAATTGATCTTTTAACTGTTCCTTTTCAATTTGCCACTTCGATTTCAATTTGTTTAATTCCTCTTCAGCCTTATCATGAGCTTCGTCTAGAATTCTTTGTTTTTCTCTTTCTGCTTCAACGACAGCACGTTCGATCACTTGGGCCGCTTCTTTTTCCAACTTCCTTTTAGTGCTCTTCTCTAGAACGCTAATTCTTTCCCGACCTTTGATCGCTTCCTCAGCCGCTTTCTGTCCTTCAGCGATCCTTTGACTTCTTTCTTCAAATAATTTTAGAATTGGTTTATAAAGAAGATAAATCAAAGCTCCAAGAACGACACCGAAGTTAATCGCCTGAAAGAGAATACTGGTTAGTTGTATTTCCATAATCCAATTTCCTTACTAGTCGTTCATTAAACAAACTTAATAATTAAAGCGATCACTAAAGCGTAAATAGCGACTGCTTCAGCGAAAGCGATACCCAAAATCATATTTGTTTGGATTTTACCGGTGGCTTCCGGGTTGCGACCAATTGCCTCTAAACCTTTAGCGGTTAAAATACCAATGCCTAGACCTGGGCCAATGGCACCAAGACCAATAGCGAGGGCGGCAGCGAGATTTGAATACATATTTCCTCCTTTTTAATTAATAATTTATTTTTACTGTTTTAATTTTAAAATTTCCCTCAAAATCAATTCTTACCCATCAATGTTGGTGCTGTTCTGCCGCCATGTTAAAAAAGACCAGACTTAGCATCGCAAACACCAAGGCCTGGATAAAGCCGACAAACACTTCTAATCCATAAAATGGTACCGGCATCAACAATGGCATTAAAAAGGCCATTACCGCTAATAATACTTCACCGGCAAAA
Source organism: Candidatus Microgenomates bacterium (assembly GCA_015486535.1). Classification (GTDB taxonomy): domain Bacteria; phylum Patescibacteriota; class Microgenomatia; order UBA1400; family PJMF01; genus WFTH01. Next base: position 8,055 of record WFRK01000060.1, read on the forward strand.
ATATTGCCAAAAAGCCGGAACGAGAAAGAAATAACCTTGGCTAATTCAGAGATAGTTTCTAAAATGCCCACAAAAAACATGATCGGATTGGAAAAATTAATGAACTTCTTAAAATAGGCTAGTTTGGAAAATTTGATACCAATTAATTGAACAACAGCAACGGAAAATAAAGCCAATGCAAAAGTGGTATTTAAATCGGACGTACCTGGCCTAAAAAACGGCACAAACTCACTTGATTGCTTTTCTCCTTTCACTTTGATTTTTTCAGTGGTTGGTTTTTCCTTGATTTGGATTTTTTCTAAAGTATTACCCTGACCTGCTTCAACTTTTTTGATTTCCTTTACTTCAGTCTCTTTTTCGACGATCACCTCTGTTTTATGTGTTTTGCTTCGAAAACCAATTGTGCCCACACCGGGCAATAAACCAAACCAATTATTCAGGATAATAAAAATGAAGAAAGTGGCCACAAAGGGAAAAAAAACACGACTTTTTTTAACATTACCGGCAACGGAATAAACCATACTATAGAGAGACTCTACTAACCACTCGGCGAAATTTTGCAGTCCCTTCGGTTCGGTTGTATCGGTCAAACGAAAACGAACAATCAAAGCGAACAAAATAATCAGCGCAGAAATAATCAAACTGGTAAAAATTGAGTTGCTGACGTGGAAACCACCAAAACTAAACAGAGTCTCAGCATTGATAGATACATGAGGGCCAGTACTCATAGCTTTCGATTTAATCTAAATAGCTTAATTAATATCAAAGACAAACAAAGATTATAGCCATTTTTTGCCTGACTGCAACCCTTGTTTTAGTTTTGGTGTCAATTAACTAAAACAATCACCGCGGCATACTTACCAGTCGCGTCTTCTGTTTTAATCCCTTTAGCGTAAGTTAATTTTAAACCAGTTGCCTTTTCAAGTCTGGCCTTAAGGTTATCATTTTTTTCTTTCATTAACAATAACTGACTGCCTTTTTCAGTTGTTTTATATTTACCTTTAGCATTTGCTGCCGCCACTAATTTAAACAACAGATTTTTATCTGTTTCGCCGGCAGCGACAATTTTCTTTTTTATTTTACCGGCATAACCCGATTTTTTGGTGGCATTGACCACTAAAACTGCCAAGTTATCAGTTTTCAATGCTGGCGTTGGGCTAGGTGTTTCGGTTGGCGTCACTGCCACAGTTGGTGTCACCTGAGCTTGTTTAACGCTTTGATTAGATTTATTTGTCAATGTCAGTAGACCGAAACCGATACCGGCTCCAATTGCAATGGTCGCAAAAAAGACAGCGATGGTAATAAAAATCATCTTGATCATTTTAGATGCTCCTTTTTTATTTTTAGTTATATTACTGGCCGTTTTCGCCAAAGGTTTATCTTCCTCTATTTTGTTTTGATTAAAAGCAAATTGGGATAAATCAATCTCTTTGCTCGTTGTCTCTTTGTTTTCTTGAGTTCTTTTTTCGATTGACGGAGTTTGTTTCAAAGTAATATCATCTTGTTGTTTTGTCTTTGCTTCAGGATTGGTTGGTTTATTCATTTTTGTTTCAGGAGTTATTGGTTCTGTTTTTTTTTGCCGATCTTGCTTGTCTGAAGTAACAGCAGCTAATGCTAACTTTTTAACACTTGTTTGATTGGTTGTGATCACTGCGGAACTTGATTGTTTGTCGGCCGTCTTTTTGATCGTTTCCTTTGTTGCCATCTCAACTTGAGTTGTCTGTTTTTCAGTTGATTTGGTCTCATCATAAACACTTTTTTCTTCCTCTTCAGTTGGTTGAGCAAGGGTAAATTTAGGCACGGGATAATCAGCTACGGTGAGGGTTTTAGCAGCGACTTCAATCGCATATTGAACAGCTGAGGGAATTTTACTTTGTTCACTTCGATCAGTGACTAACTGTTGGATAGGCAAAGTCGTACTCAACACCTCTTTCAATTTATTTTCCAACAAACTATTGCTGATTAAATAGATGGTTTGAATATTTGGCTCACTGCCTTTAAGTGTCTTAATGGTCTCTTCCATCACTTCCAAATCATCCAGCTGAGCCATATTGGTTTGATCAACACCAATGTAGTGGAGGCCACTATAAACGGCACTGCCCAGTTGCACTAAGCTAATGGATGGTTCGAGAGAAATCACTGACTTTAAAGTCCAAGTTAAAGGTGAAACGACACTGATATTAAGTTGATGTTTCTTAGCAAAAACCTTAATTGGTGCGAGCAAGGACTTCTCAATGGCGGACAACTGCACTTTGGTTACACCATTGACGGTTGTCAGAATGGTTGTTTCGATGAGGTGCGATTGTAGACTAATACCAAGATTGGTCAAAAGATTATTTTTGATATAACCGGCGATGCGAACATCTTCGGTTTCTTGAACATTGACGATTGTGTTCGTGAAGAGAAAATCAGGTAAAATTAGTTGGTAATTCTCTTTTGCCA
>WFRK01000061.1 GCA_015486535.1 Candidatus Microgenomates bacterium
GAAGATAAGACTGATTTGCCCGTATCCGCGAATGAGTTGCAAGCAGTTCATCATGAGGTTGTCGATGAGGAGATGGGTAAAGTTGCGGCCGATGATGCATCGATGAGTATGCCGCAAGCAGATGAAAGCGCTGCCGGAACAAAGACGGCTTCTGATACGACTAATCAAGCAACTCCATCGCACTCGTCTGAAAAAATTGATGACCAAAATATTTTCTTTATGCTTGGCATTGAGAATAGTCAAGAAACTGAAAAAGAGTCATTTTTAGATGAACTTCAGCAAGTTGTCTGGGAAGATTTTCTTGAAAATGACGCAAAATCTCTGTTGAGTAAGGATGAATTTGCCCAGTTGCAGACAATGTTGGCCAAAAACCCCAAAGCCTCTTTTACCGAGCAGGCGGATATTGTTGACTATTTAGAAAAATTGGTGCCTGACTTGGAAGAAAGAATGGTAAAAAAGGCGATGAAGTTAAAAGAAGAGATGTTCGCTGAACGTTTGCATGATTTACGGCAACAGTTTGCCGGTGACTCAACTAAATTGGCGACGATAGACGAGGCTGAAGCACTGATGAAACAGGCTCAATGGTACAGTGCGGCAAAAAAATTGAATCAGTTAAGTTAAGTTTGAGTTGCTCAATTGCTCGGCAAGCTAGTGGGCCAGCCGCTTTTTATTTGTCTTCAAGTTTATTTTTGTTTTGCCTTGGTCTCTCATAAAGTTGTTCCCTGACTGATTAAGACTGAGGCTGGTCAGTCGGAAAGATTGTTTCTATAATGACATCATGCGACTTAGATTCAAACCGAACCAGCGCTCAATCATTTTTGAGTTTGGCAGTCGCTATACAAAAGTAATTGCGCACCAACGGTTAATTTTTTACGAACCGAGTTTATTGATTGTTCATCGACGGACAAAGAAAGTCTTAGCTTTAGGTCAAGCAGCCTATCAAAGTCTAGACAAACTAAACCAAGATTTTATCGCTTTATGGCCGATTAAGCGAAAAGCGGTTAATCGTCGCTGGGCGATGGCTCTTTTTATTAAAGCATTGCTAAAACATCTTGATTTAAAAATGCTTTTTTTACCTTGGAAACAATGGCGTTTTCAGGTAGTTTTGCCGAGTGAATTGAGCGAGGCACAACAAAAAGTCTTTCGTCAATCAATTAAGCAGGTGATTATTTCCGCTCAATTTCTTGCCAGTCGTGATTTATTAGCTCGTTCCGCCTTCAGTCAAGCAGAACGGTTTGGCCTTGATCTTGGTGCTACAACCAGTTTTTGGGCTTTTAATGCCGGTGAAATGTTACGAGTACAACATTATTATTGGGGAGTGAAAGAACTGGAACAACTGATTCGGCTGCGTTTAGAATCTAAATATAGTTGTCAACTTGATCAAGTGACGATTGAAAAAATCAAGAGACAGTTGATCGAATTTGCTCCAGGAAAAACTAACCTGAAACGGCTTGTTGCTAAGGTGAAGGATAGTCAAACCGGTTTGGGCAAAACGGTCATGATTAGCAACCATGATCTTGATGAAGTGGCGAGTCAATGGTTGGTGGAACTATTGGAATTGGTCGATGATTTTTTCCAGCGGTTAGCGGGACCGGTGGCTGCCGGTCTAGTCGATCATGGATTAAACTTATTCGGTGGTTTGACTCATTTGCATAGCTTGGCCGGTAGTTTAGCGCCCCGCTTGGGTTGTGAAGTTAAAGAACTGCCTCACGCAGATTTATTTTTGATTAATCAAGCTCATAATGAAACTAAAACAGACTAATTATCATTTCAGCCTAGCTTTAATTCTGTTGATTCTATCAAGCTTTCTGCTGAATAGTTTTAATCTACCTCGATTATGCCGGCAAAGTTTTTTATTTTCTTTTTTGCAAACCCAGTTTAAGCCAAGAGTGATCAATTTAATTCAGCCACTGAGTTTTGTCGACTTGATGGCAGAAGATTATCGCGACCAACAGTGGTTGATGCGCGCTTATTTCAAATCGCAGGCCGAGTTAGTCGAATTGGCCAATTTGAAAAAGGAAAATCAGAGTTTGCGTTCACTATTAAAAGTAAAAGATACCTGGCCGGAGAACAGTTTGATTGTTAAACCGGTTTATTCACTCAGTCAGCCGTTGATTGCAGCAGGTAAAGCTGAGGGAGTTAAGCCGGGCAGCTTAGTTTTTGGTCAAGGTGTGCTTTTGGGTATTGTCAGCCAAGTTGAACCTCATCTGGCTTATGTGCGACTTTTGGGTCAAGATCATCAGTTGGTTATTTTGGCAAAAACACAATCGGGGGTAACGGGTTTGGTTCGTCTGGTTCATAATCAACTTCATTTGACTGAAATTCCTCCCAATTTAACATTGAAATTAAACGAACCGGTGCTAACGGTAGGTCAGCCCGGCATACCCGGTGGGCTTTTGATTGGTTTAGTAGCAGACACGGGTAAGACAACTGCTAATGCCACTTACGCGGTGAGAGTCAAACAAGGTATTTCATTTTACAATGAGGCCGTCGTTCAGGTGAGGCCTTAATATAAAATCGACGTCAAAAAATTATGCACGATCAATCAAATTCATTTAACTGGCAAAATTTCATCAAGTTGAGTTTGTTGTTAACCTTCGTCTCTCTCCTTGAGTGGTCGATGGGTTTTCTTTGGCTCACTTTTGCTTTAGCAGTTTTGTTTTTTTCGGGCGCGAATCAATTCGCGAAGTGGCTGGGATTGTTTTATCTTAGTTTTTTGGTGGCGACACTCTTTCTCATCAACTGGCCTCTGATGTTGGTTTTCTTTTTGCTAATTGATTGGTTAGCGAATCTTTTTCAACGACATCACTTAAGATACAGTTTAATTTTAGCGAGTTTGATCAGCAGTTTAGGTTTTATTGTTTTGGCTCGATTGCAATTAAGACCAAGTTTGATCTTACTGATGGTGTTGGAAATTTTCGCTTTTGTGATTTTCTTGCCTGTAGGAGTAACCCATGATTGATAATCGGCGTTTCAAACTGGTGCAACTGGGTTTGCTGTTGGTGTTGGTTTTGTTTCTAGTCCGTTTAGTGGACCTAATTTTTTTCAAAGGTGAAAACTATTTGCGTTTAGCGACTAATAATCAATTTTACAGCCAAAAATTGATACCCCATAGGGGTATAATTTATGATCGTCATCATCGGCCACTTGCTTTTAATTTACCCCGTTACGCCTTAATGAGTCAGCCAAGAGCGCTTTTTTCAAAATTGACACCCATAAGTCGGCTTGATGCCTTACCTCTTTTAGCGACTCAATCCGGCTCAATCAAGAAAGATGACCGTCGTGCCTATCCCGTTGGTTCTGTTCTTGCTCAAACAGTTGGTTTTGTCAGACAGGCTTCGGTCGAAGATCTAAAACGTAATCGGCAGATCTCTTTGAATGATTTAGTCGGTCAAGCGGGTTTGGAAAAACAATTTGATCGTCAATTGCGCGGCCGGAACGGCCGCGCCGTCTATGAAGTCAATGCTTTAGGCCAAAAACAGCGCTTAATAAAAAAGATTCCGCCCATTGCCGGTGAAAGTTTGCCAACGACTTTGGATGCTTCTTTGAGTCGAGTAGTGGCAGCTGCTTTAGGCCAAGCGCATGGTGCCGTCGTTATCTTGGATGCCCAAACAGGCGCCGTTTTGAGTTTAGTCAGTCAACCTAGTTTTGATCCTAATTTGTTGGCGACAACCTTTTTTGACCGGGAACAGGAAAAACACCGTCAGGCCTCAGTCAGTGCTTGGTTGAAGGATAAACAGCACCCTTTTTTCAATCGCGCTCTCAGCGGCACTTATCCACCGGGTTCTGTTTTTAAGTTGGTGACCGCTCTGGCCGGTTTGGAAGCGAATAAAATTAATCCGGACAAACAGGTTAATGATCAAGGAGTGTTGAAAGTAGGACAGTATTCTTACAGCAATTGGTACTACAGTCAATACGGTCGAACGGAAGGTCCGATCAGTTTGGTGCGGGCCATCGCCAGAAGTAATGATATTTATTTTTACAAAGCGGCGGAATGGACCGGTGCTCAGACGATGGCTGACATGGCTCATCGTCTTGGTTTAGGTCAGAAGACGGGCATTGAGTTGCACAACGAAGCAACCGGTTTGATTCCCAATCCCGCTTGGAAGGCGGAGAAGACCGGTGAACGTTGGTTTTTAGGTAACACTTATCATTTTGGTATCGGTCAGGGAGATACTTTGGTGACGCCATTGCAGTTAGCCGTTTTAGGTCAAACTTTGGCCAATCAAGGCCAACGTTGCCAACCACACTTGATCGCCGATCAACAGAACTATTGCAGTGACACCGGCTTGCAACAAAAGAATCTTGATTTAGTTTTGCAGGGTATGATAGAAGCTTGTTCTCCCGGTGGTACCGCCTATCCGTTTTTCCAATTCAATCGTCAACGATTGAGCCATCTGAATCAGGATCAGGGGAAGGGAACGACGCATGAGAAAGTTATATCTCAGCTTAAGGCCGGTGCGATCGCTTGTAAAACCGGTACCGCTGAATTTGGTAAAGTGCTTAATCAAAAAGGTTATCGGGCCACTCAAGCGTGGTTTCTCATGTTAGTGGATCTGACGAACTTGCCTTTGCGGCCCAGTCTGGCGCAAGAAAAACCGCCTTTTCCCCGGCGACTGGTGATTGCCGTTTTGGTTGAAAGTGATCGAGAGAACTCTTTCAAAGAAGGCAGCCGCGATGCTGCCCCCGTCGCTAAAAAAATTGTTGACTGGTTGCTTGACCAAACTGGTGACTAAATTGACGAAGACTGGAAAAGCAACTGTTTTGCAATAATTCTCCATTAAAATGCCTTTTGATGTTGTTCAATTTAGCGGAAAAAAAACTTCTGGCTTATCTTCATGCGGTTGAGGGTGTTGGTCAAGTGAGCCTGTCTCATTGGCTTGAATGGAAGCAGAAGAGCGGTCGAAGTTTGGACCAACTTTGGTGCCAAGGTCGGGGAGTAGGCCAGTTTATTAAAAGAAAAAATGCCTTGGAAAACTACCAACATCATCGTTTAGAATACAATATTGATTCATATTGGTCTCAGCTCAAAGAGAAACAAATTAGGCTAATTTTTTTAGGTGATCCGACTTATCCCACTCTTTTAAGCAAAATCGCCCAACCACCAGTTTTGCTCTATGTGCGAGCGAAAAATCAGACAGCACTTGATTTGCTTGCCGCCCCGTTACCAATCGCGGTGGTGGGTACGCGCCGGATCACCAGTTATGGTCGCTATGTGACACGGAAATTAACCAAAGAATTGATTGGTGCCGGAACACTAATTGTTTCCGGTTTTATGTATGGGGTGGATGTGTGCGCCCACCGGGCGGCGCTCGCCGCCGGTGGGCGCACCTTGGCCGTGCTTGGTTTTGGTTTTGACCATATCTATCCACCGGAGCATCGTTCTCTCTTTGATCAATTTCTAGAAAAAGGTGTTTTGTTTTTGTCCCATTTTCCGCCCACTACCAGAGCGGCACCGGGTAATTTTCCGGCGCGTAACGCTTTGGTGGCCGGTCTTTCTTTGGGGGTAATTGTGACAGAAGCGGCCCGTAAATCAGGCAGCCATATCACCGCTCAATGTGCTTTGGACGAGGGCAGAGCGGTTTTGGCTGTTCCCGGACCGATCGATAATCCTTTCAGTCAGGGCACAAAGTGGTTGCTCAATCAAGGGGCGACGCTGGTCACAAGCGGTGACGATGTGCTGAAAGAACTGGATCAACGGCAGCAATGGCAACAGACGGTTCAACCGAACACTTTGGTGACAAACCAATCTTTTCATCAGTCATCAGCGCCGCCGATTAAGTTTCAATCCGATTTGGAAGCACAAATTTATCAATTGATTTCAAGCGAAAGTTTCACAAGCGATGCTTTAGCGAAACAATTAAATCAGCCAATCAGTGCCATCACAGTCGGTCTCACCAATTTAGAAATTAACGGTTTGGTCAAACAAACCGGTGTCGATTGGCAGGCCCTTAAAAATTACGAACGTACTCAAGGGTAAATTTATTTGTTGATTACATAAAATTGACATTGATGATAGGCTAAATCAAATTAATGAAAAAACTTGTTGTGGTCGAATCACCGGCGAAAGCAAAGAAATTGAGTCATTATCTCGATAGCGATTATCGGGTAGCGGCTTCGATTGGTCATATTCGTGATCTGCCTAAAAAGCAGTTAGGGGTTGAGATTGAAGCCGATTTCAAACCGAAGTATGTTGTTAGCCCCGGTAAAACTAAGGTGATTAAGCAGCTGCGCCAACTGGCTACCGGTGTTGACCAAGTTATTCTCGCGACCGACCCGGATCGTGAAGGTGAGGCAATTGCGTGGCACGTACAGCATGTATTGGAAAAGGTGGTTGATAAGCAAAAATTTGTTCGGGCCAGTTTCCATGAAATTACCAAAACAGCCGTCTTGGCGGCGATCGCTCATCCTACAGTGCTTAATCTTCATCTCGTTGATGCTCAACAGGCGCGACGAGTGTTGGATCGCCTGGTGGGTTATAAGATTTCCCCGGTTCTCTGGCGAAAGGTTCGCCGCGGTTTATCCGCTGGTCGTGTCCAATCGGTCGCTTTGCGCTTGATAGTTGAGCGAGAGAAAGCGATCGCCGCCTTCAAACCGGACGAGTATTGGGAAGTTTTTGCCGCTTTATCGGTGGATCAGACGTTTAAGTCAGATAAAGCTCTTTTTGCCGAACAAAAATTACCCAAAAAACTGCCTCAATCGGTCATTTTAGCTCAAGTGGTGAAGCTGGACGAGAAAAAGTTTTCGCCCCAAACAAAAGAAGCGGTCACACCCTTATTACATCTACTTGAAACGGGAGAGTATCGTGTTGCTAAGGTAGAGAAAAAAGAACGCCGCCGCCACAGTTTTCCCCCTTTGATTACTTCAACAATGCAACAGGCCGCCGCCACTTACTACGGTTTTTCTGCCAAGCAAACGATGCGTTTGGCCCAGGCGCTTTACGAGGCGGGCCTGATTACTTATCATCGCACCGACTCTTTTAATCTTAGTCAACAGGCGATTAAAATGGCGCGACAGTATATTGAGGCTAAATTTGGCAAAGAATATTTACCCGCTCAGCCAAACTTTTTCAAATCAAAATCAAAAACGGCTCAAGAGGCGCATGAAGCTATCCGAGTGACTCAGGTGACGCAGTCGGCGGCGGAAATTGACGCTTTAGAGCCACGTCAGCGAAAGTTATATCAACTCATTTTCAATCGTTTTCTTGCCTCACAGATGACCAGTGCTGTTTACGATCAAACGAAACTGACTATTAGTGTCAAGGCTACTCAAGCAACGAAGACTAAACCAACCCCGGTGGCGACGGCTGAATTAACCGTCTCCGGTTCGGTGGTGAAGTTTCCCGGCTGGACGATTTTGACCGGTCCGGCCAACAATGTCATCTTACCACCGGTCGTTAAAGGTCAAAGACTGCAATTTGTCGATAAGTTAGCTTTGCAAAAATTTACCCAACCGCCGGCCCGTTATAACGATGCCTCTTTAGTGAAAGAACTGGAGAAGCGGGGCATCGGTCGACCAAGTACCTATGCTTCGATTATCTCCGTGATTGTCGATCGCGGTTATGTCGAGCGCAACCAAAAACGCTTTTTTGCCACACCGGTAGGCATGGCGGTGGTTGAATTTCTGTTGAAACATTTCCCGGAAATGATGGCCTATGAATTCACAGCAAAAATCGAAGATGAACTGGATGAAGTTGCCTTAGGCAAACTCGTTTGGCCCAAAGTGGTGGCGGAATTTTATCAGCCGATCGCTCTCAAAATTGACAAGGTTATCAAAGAAGCAGAGCGGGTGGCCATTCCGGTAGAAAAGACGGGGGAAGTTTGTCCGGAATGTGGTATCGGTGAAGTGGTCATTCGTTCCGGTAAATTTGGTAAGTTCAAATCGTGCAGCCGTTTTCCGGAGTGTAAATACACGGAAAACATTGTCAATACCGTTCCCGGAGTTAAATGTCCTTTATGTGGGGAGGGTGATGTGGTGATCAAGAATAGTCGTTGGGGGAAACCTTTTTATGGCTGTAGCCGTTATCCCGAGTGTAACTGGGCTTCTTGGAAAAAACCGGCTCCGGGTTTCAAACTGACCGCGGCCGAGTGGGCCGAAATGCAGGCGGAACGGAAAGCACGAGCCGCGAAACGCAAAACCCGCTGGGCGAAAAAGAAACGGAAACCACGAACCAAATCTAAATCATAAATATTGTCGCGTGTGGTAATATGGTAGTAATGCTCAAAAATAAGTTAACGGCAAAAGTTGTTTTCGCTCTCGTCATGCTGGTGACCTTAGTGGCAGTAACGGGGATTTATTTTTATTGGCGTGTTCTCAAGCATCGTCAACCGCCAACACAGTTAAATCAAGCCGGTCAGATGATTACTCCTCACCCGACTAATCTACCTCGCCGCCAGCCCCTTGTTAAATC
>WFRK01000062.1 GCA_015486535.1 Candidatus Microgenomates bacterium
AATGGCCCTATCAGCATACGAAGATTCATTTATTGGCGATTTATCGCCATCATGCCGAAAAGTTAGCCGATTTAGCCCCTGAGGCAGGAGCTGAATTAATTGAATTGGCTCAGTGGGCAGAAAAACATTATCATATCCCCGGAGGCGCTCTTTGTTTGCGTTTTGGTAATACGGACTATTCCGCGGGTAGTGTCGTCCATCTTCATGCCCAGTTGATCGTGCCTGATGTTGAGGCGACAGATTACTTAACGAAACCGGTCAGATTCAAAATTGGCAAAACCAATCACTGAGTTGAGTGATGGCTCTTATAGTGGCATAATCGTGTATTTCGATCTTTCATTTTTTTGACTTTCTCCGGTAAATTTACTTTCACTATTTTGACCCCGGCGCGTTTCATTTCTGTTAGTCCATCAAGCACAGTATAACCCTCGGCGAAATAAAGAGTTTTAATGCCGGCATGAGCAATAATCCGAGCACAGTAAGGACAGGGGAAGGTGGTGACATAGAGATCACAGTCTTGAGTTGATAGGCCGCGTTTGGCCGCTTCGGCGATGAGGGCGCTTTCGGCGTGTTCCGAAGTCCCAATTTCAATCTGTTGGCCCGATCGGCCGGCGCTGCGCGGGTCGCCATCAATATAGGGTGTATACCCTCCCGGCGTATGTTGATTGTGAGTGAGAAGAACCACTTGGTGATTTTTGACCAGCGCAGCGCCCACATGACGCCACCAATCTGTTGCTTTACCCGCTGCCTGAAAAGCCTGTTCCATCGCTTGAAAAATGAAATCCTTGTCCATTGATGAGGTTGATTTTTTAGTGATCAACTTAGTTTTATTGATTACTTCAGGCGTCAACGGCATGGCTAAAGAGGTACGTTGGCGTGAGAAGTTAATCAGCGCATCAACACGCGGCCTTTTAGCTTTGAAAGTATTTTCCTTATGCCAACGGAGAAAGACCGGCGTTAATTTGATTTTATTCTTAGCTTCAGGTTTAAAAAAATGCTTGATTAGAACTTGACTGATGTCATCATCGGGCATCAAAAGCAAGTTTGTTTCATTAAGAAATTCAGTTTGTTGCAATAAGTTAACAGTAGCCAAGCCAACTCTAAAAGGGAAGTGGTAAGCAGCCAAGGCCTGCGCTGCTTCTTTGGGCTTCAAACGGCGGATGTCTTTATGGAGATAGTCAAGCTCTTTGTCTACCAGAGTAATTAAGGATTCATCGAGTATGAGTACTTCATCCAATTGACGTTGATAGTGTTGCAACAAATCAAGATAGCCCTGATGAATGACAGGCAAATAAAGGAGCAGTCGCCCCTTCAATGAATCGAGTTTTTTATTGCTTGTTTGCTTGGTCATTTTTTCATCTCGCTGAGAACTTGTTTCACCGCTTGATCTATCTTTTGACTTAATAACTCGCTAAAACGGTTAACAAAGTCTAGTTGCAAACGGCGAAGTTTTGCCGAAGTGGAGGTTGTCGCTTGATAGGGGAGAACCACCACCCGGCCACAAATTTGATTTAATCGTTTCAGTTGGGTGGCATTGTAAGTCTGCCGCGTACAAACCAAAACAGCCGGTTTGATCAGTTTGATCAACTGCCATTTTGGGGCTTGGAACGGTTTCAAAACCACATGATCAACACTGCTGAAGAATGCCAACATTTCCAAACGTTCTTTTTCCGGTACAACCGGCCGACCTTGACCTTTGCGTGCCTTAATTTTCTTGTCTTCATCTAAACCAACAAAAAGTACATCGCCATATTTTTTTGCTTTTTCTAAATAACGACCGTGACCAATATGAACTAAGTCAAAAGAGCCTTGAGTAAGGACAATCGCCTTTTCTTCCTGATGGTATTTTTTGGCCAGTTTCGCGACATCGGAATAGTTGGCAACGATTTTTTGACGTGCAAGCATAGGTTATTATTGTAAAGATTTGCTTTCGAAGAGTAAAGAGGAGTATGTTAAACTAAATCGACGATAAAAGGAAGTGAAAGAGGGATAATTTTCGTAATGAAAACATTTATAATTGCCGCTGTGACGATTGATGGTTTTATTGGTCGCGATGCCAAGCAACCGTCGAGTCAGTGGACAAGCCAAGCAGATAAGCGTTGGTTTGGTCAACGGACAAAGGCAGCCCGTTTTTGTGTCATGGGACGGAAAACTTATGAGACATTTAATCGACCCTTGGCAGGGAGAATTTTGCTTGTACAAACAAAGAAACCAATCGAATGGCAAAAAAAACAAGCGCCAATAGGTACATTTGTTACCGTTATTGATGACACAACCAATTTAATGCAGTTAATCACGGCGTCGCCAACTCAAGTGTGGGCGAGCAAGTTGCCTATCGCCCAGCTTTATCAACGTTTAGATGAAGCAAAGATTGAAGAGTTGGCCATTTGCGGTGGCAGTAGTATCTACGCTCAATGGATGCAAGCCAATTTGGTGGACGAGTTAGTTTTAACGCTTGAACCGATTGTTTTTGGTCAAGGTGTGAAATTATTTAATCAATCACTTACCTCGAAATTGCGGTTTATTGAAGAAAAAAAACTGAATGAGGCAGGGACGAGATTAGTGCGCTTGGGTGTGCTGAGAAATTAGCATTGGAGTATTGAAGGAAACATAAATTGTTTCGGTTGATTGAATAGAATTAATGAGCAAAAGAATACCTGCTTGCAATCAAAATGATGAAAATTAAGATTAAATTATTTGATTCCACTTTGCCTTTACCGAAGTATCAAAGTAAGCGGGCGGCCGGTATTGATCTTTATGCCAGAAAGGATCTAACTTTACCGGCGCAAAAAGTTACCATGGTGCCTCTTAATATTGCTCTAAAAATACCGGCCGACTATTTTGTTTTATTGGCGGCGCGAAGCTCGTTACACAAAAAACACCTAATGATGGCGAACGGTATCGGCATTGGTGACGCCGATTATTGTGGTGACGAGGACGAGTATCGCGCCGCCCTCTTTAATTTTGGTAACACGGCGGTGCAGTTGAAAAAAGGTGAACGTATTGTGCAGATGATTATTCTCAAACGCGAAATCATCAAAACAGCACTGACAAGGCAACTGACGGAACCAAATCGGGGTGGTTTCGGCAGTACGGGGAGTCATTAAATTGGCAATCGCATTTTACATTTATTGTGATGATGGATTACAATGCCTACTTTGATATAAAGTATTGGGTGGCGGCTTTGTTTTCAGGCAAAGTTGGCATTAGAGATAATTTATGTTTTCTGTCGAAGCAAAAAAACAGCCTATTTTTCCTGCCAGTCTGGTTGATGGTTGTCAATTAACCGGTCTAGGAGGAGGAAATACAAGTCAACAAGATTCGCTCTCTTTCTACCCACACGCAAGTAACCCAGATGCAGTCACGAGTGCGGTTGACGCTTTTTCGACTCATTGGCAACGTCATGCAGCGATGGTGGAGGGGAAGATAGGAGAGCCGATTATTGTTGCTACCAACAGTGGCACAAAAGCAGCCATAATTAGCTGGTACTTAGCTCTCTGCCGTAATCCTTCCCTTCAATCACTTCTCGAACCACCTCTTGCTCGTCGAGGAAGAGTTGCCTATCCTTTTGTTTTGGGACGATTAAACAGTCGACCTGTTTATGTTATTCCCACTGACGGTGAAGGCACAGGCAATGAGCCGGGGGAGCAAGCGGTGAACAAAGTGAAGGCGGTGGGTGATCGTTTAAGACAAAAATTGCCAAACGGGCCAATGCCATTACCGTGGAGGGCAATCGCCATCGATACGGTCTTGCAATTACAAAGCTCTCAAGAAAATCATCAATCGGATGCACTATTTTTAGGGAAACCGGCCATAGAAACCCATTGGCTTCAAGTACGCAACTCAATTATTGAGACTCAGTCTGATGGGGAAGAAAACTTAACAGAGACTTTGGAACGCGCTTGGCAACTTTATCAAGCGTGGTACTTGCTTTATTATTTATTATCTCAGGAAATTGGTGATTTCTCAAAATTTTACCAGCAATTTAAGGATCAGGAAAACCCTTCGATAATGAGCTCATTGAATCAGTGGTTCGCTCAATTAAAGAAAGAGAGTCAGGACGAATTATTAACTTTAGAGCACCTCACCGCTTTAGCCTCATTGGGAGCAAGCGATAAAGCGGCAAAAGTATTGCAGTTGCGCTTAAAATTAGAATTAGCTGTTTCTGATTTGATAGATGTGATTCGTGCCAGTTTAGCAGTTATTTTAGATCAAAAAACGGCTGAGGATGCCATCACTTCGCCTCATCTCACCGTGATGTCACATTTAGGTGGCGCTGGTTTAGCGCAACAACTGCTTTTATTGCACTGGCGGAATTTGTTAGATTTATCGGTTACTTCTCCTCAGGAAATGAGGCTTGAAAATCACGCTTTTGTCAGTGACGAGAACAACTCTTTACGATGGATTATTTTACTTTTTCACATTATGGGTGTGCCTCTGCCCGCGTTGATTAAATTAATGCAGCAAAGTTAACTGATGATGAAGAGGTGCTCAACCTTGGAATCAAAATCGCTACTCCAGCTTAGTTGAATTATGCTATCATAAAAACTGCACTTATGAAAAGAACTGTAGAGAACAAGCAAACAAGGAGAAATGCTCCCGGTTGGTTGATTACCTTTGAGGGTGGTGAGGGGGGTGGAAAATCCACTCAAATTACTCGTTTGCGTGCCCGATTGATTAAGGCCGGTTTTCAGGTCATTGCTCTCCGTGAACCCGGTGGAACAGTGATTAGCGAACAGATTCGCACCGTTGTTTTATCGAGTAAAAATACCGGGATGGCGTTCACAACTGAAGTGCTTCTTTTTCAGGCGGCGCGAGCACAAATCTACCGAGAAATTGTTTTGCCCTCATTGATTGCCGGTAAAGTGGTGCTAATGGATCGCTCACGTGACTCGAGTGTCGTCTATCAAGGAATGGTGCGCGGTTTCGGGTTAGACTTGATTGAAAAATTGAATAACATTTCAACTCAAGATACTTATCCAAATTTAACATTTTTGCTTGATTTGGAGGCAAAATTAGGACTACTAAGACGTCAGCAAAGTGAGGAGATTAATCGTTTGGATCAAGAATCTTTACAGTTCCACAAACACGTCAGACGTGCTTATCAGCAATTGGTGCAAACTGACAAAATGGATCGTTGGGAATTAATTGATGCCAGTCAATCCCAAAGACAAGTGGAGTTGGCTATTTGGCGTATAATTCAAGATCGTTTATTTATTAAATAGTTTTCATCCTTTATCAATTATGACTACAAAATTACCGCGGGCTTTGCGTCAGTTGATCGAGTCTTTTGAACGATTACCGGGCATCGGTCCTCGCTCAGCCCAACGCCTCGCTTTTTATTTACTCCATAATCCTGAAGAGCAGCTAGAGAAATTTGCCCAGAGACTGGTGGCGCTTAAGAAAGAAACGGTTTTGTGCAGTCGTTGTCATCATATTAGTGAAACGGATCCATGTGATATTTGTAGCGATACCACTCGGAATCAGAAGCTACTTTGTGTCGTTGAACAACCGCTTGATGTGATTGCGATCGAATCGTCAGAAACCTATCACGGTCTTTATCATGTGCTCCATGGGGTGATTGCACCGTTGAACAATATTGGTCCCGACCAGCTTTTTTTACACGACCTTGTTGATCGACTGCAGGGTGTAGAAGAGTTGATCATTGCCACCAATCCGACAATGGAAGGGGAGGCCACCGCTCTTTATATCAAAGAGTACTTGGAACAGTCAACCAAAGTTGATACCACCAAGTTGAAGATTAGTCGCATTGGCCATGGGTTACCGATCGGTGCCGATATCGAGTATGCTGACGGAGTGACCTTAAAACGCGCCATGGAAGGACGGCGACAGCTATAATTTTGTCATTTTTGTGTTATATTAAAAGTAATGAGTTTGAGTCATCGAGTTACTTGAATATTTTCAGTCACTGGTGGCTTTTTTTGGATTAATTAGTTAATTAAAGTTTGTCTAGTTGAGTGGAGTTAACTTTGGCAAACAAAATGAAAGGAGCACCGATGCAAGTGACGATTGATTCTAAGAATATTACCGTGACAACCGCTCTACGCCAATTTACTCAAAAACAGGCGCGAAAATTGACCAAAGTTTATCACAAAATTGATTTAAGCCGGTTTTTTTTGGATCATTTAAAAAAGAAACAAAATGATCCTCTAGCTAATAATGTCACTCTAAAAGTTGAAGTCCCCGGGAAAAGTATTCTCGTCAAAGAACATGCCGTCGATATGTATGAAGCGATCAGACGTGCGGTTGATACGGCTTTAAGACATTTGACTAAAAAAATATCCAAACAAAGAACTAAAAGTCGTTTGAGAAATGAAAAAAGTAAACGAAGATGAAAATGATTTTTAGCCCTTGGACTTTGACAATTAATTATCTATGATAAAGATATATGGCAGATAAACAAACAGCCGCGGCAGATGCAAACCAAGCAAGCGATCCTTTGGCCGCTTTGGATAAAATTTTGAACGATACGAAACAAAAAGCTACTGTTCAAACTAAACCAACCCAAGCCGCCGATGCTGATCAAGCTGATGGTCAGAGTGATATTGACCGAGAAAAGGAAATGCAGCAAAAGATGGCTCGTGAAGCACACCATGCGCAGTTGGAAGCGGAAAGATTACGCCTAATTAAAGAGCAACAACAGAAATTAAAAACCGAGTTAAAACAAACACCACAATACCAAGCACGCCTATCTCAAGAGGCGGCGAAGGCGGAAAAGATTGCTCAATTGAAAACGACGGGTGATGGATTTGAAATTCATCAACTTGATCACACGAAGATCTGAAATTGGTAATTTATACGTGGTGGTTGAAGGGAAATATTTATGCCAGGGCCGGGAAAAAAACCAGCAACAATGCGGGCCAGACCGGGGGGCGGTTTCAATTTAGGTGGTGGTTTTAATGAACATCTCGATGAATCGGCGATGCAGCAGGCGATGCAACAGAAGCAATTAACGCAAGCGCAGGCCGATCCCGCTACTGCTCAAGCGGCAGCGCAAAAAGCGCAGTCTCAAACTCAAGCTCAAAAACCCCCGCCGGAAGTTGGTTCTTTAACCGAGGAGTTAATCAAACGGCCAATTCAAGGTATTTGGCGAGAGATAAAAAAATTTTTCAGCCTCAATACTTGGTTGGGAATTAATCCCAATACAACCGATCCGGAGAAACGAGAAAAAATGAAGCAAGTACATCAGCGTTATCAGCAGTTGGATCAAGAACAACAAGCCGTGGCTAGAAAACTTTTTCAGGAGTCGGAACAAAAAAAGAAAGCGGAGAAAGAAGAAGAGATGCGCAAGAAACAGATGGATGAGCAAAAGAAAGCGCAAGAACTGGTCATGCCAGCTTCACCGCAGAAAGGGGCCGTTGGCCCTGGAGGCAGTAGGAAAAAACAAGCCCAAGCTCGTTTACAACAGCAGATGAAAACAATCGGTACGGTTGCCGGTGCAGATTGATCATTTATCCGCGAAACTGTTATACAAACTTAGGTTGCTAAAGAGAACGGAAATTCAAAATGTTAAAACTCAAATTATATAATACGATGAGTCGTCAGGTGGAGGATTTTCAGCCAATTCATCCTCCGCAGGTGGGATTTTATGCTTGTGGCCCAACAGTATACGACTATACCCATATCGGCCATTTGCGCAAATATGTGATGGATGACGTCCTTGTGCGTTTACTTAAAGTGGCCGGTTACCAAGTAAAGTTTGTGCGCAATATTACCGATGTTGGTCACTTGGTTTCTGATGGAGATGAGGGAGAGGATAAGCTTGAAAAAGGTTCGCGCCGCTACAAGCTTTCAGCTTGGGACCTGGCGAAGAAATTTGAAAATTATTTTAATCATGCGATGGCAGAGATGAATAATTTGGCACCTGATGTCAGTTGTCGCGCTACCGAGCATATCAATCAACAATTGACAATGGTGAAAACATTGGAGAAAAAAGGTTACACCTATGTCATTCTGGGTGACGGAGTTTATTTTGATACGAGTCGCTTACCTGATTATGGTAAGTTGGCGCGCTTGCGCTTAGACAAACTAAAAGCCGGTGCGCGCATCACTAAATTGGCTGGCAAGAAAAATTTAACTGATTTTGCTTTGTGGAAATTTGAAAAACCAAACCAGAAACGACAAATGGTCTGGTCCAGCCCTTGGTCGGCGCGTAGTTTTCCCGGTTGGCACATTGAATGTTCGGCGATGAGCAGCCACTATTTAGGTGAACAATTCGATATTCACACCGGTGGTATTGATCATATTGCGGTGCATCATACAAATGAAATTGCTCAAGCGGAAGCGGCTTTCGGCAAAAAACCATTCGTAAAATACTGGGTGCATCATAATTTTTTGCAAATCGAGGGTAAAAAAATGTCAAAGAGTTTACATAATTTTTACACCATCGATGAGATTGAAATGAAAGGCTATCAGCCCATGGCTTTGCGGTTGTTATTTTTAACGACCCACTACCGGAGCGAATTGGACTTTTATTTTGAGAACTTGGCCGGTGTTCAGAAAGCACTGAAACGCTTGATCACGGACATTCAAGCATGGCAAAAAACAACTAGTTTAACTCTTGACGAAATTGCACGGCAATCTTTGGGTGATGAAGCGAAAAAAATGAAAGAACAGTTTTGGCAAAAGATGGCTGACGATCTTAATACGCCGGAAGCAATCGCAATGATGTGGCGAATGGCAAAGTCTGAGGAATTGAAGCCGGCAGAAAAGTTAGCTTTGTTGTTAGACTTCGATCAAGTTTTGGGTTTAAGATTGTTTGAGTTGACCCCAGAGGAGCTTGAGTTAAAGTCGGCAGTTGACGCTAACTCCTTGCCTGCTAAAGTTAAAGGTCTGCTTAAAAAACGTCGGCAGGCTAGAGAAGAAAAAAACTGGCAAGAGGCGGATAGATTAAGAGATGAGCTTAGAAAACTTGGTTACCTGGTTGAAGATAGGCCGGAAGGGGAGAAGGTTAAATTAGTTGGGACCTGCCTGCCGGTAGGCAGGGTTGGGAGTTAGGAGTTAGGAGTTGGGAGCGAGAAGTTCGGAGTTGGGAGTTGGGAGTTTGGAGATGGGAGTTGAGAGAAAGAAGTTGGGAGTTAGGAGTTAGGAGTTGGGAGCGAGAAGTTCGGAGTTGGGAGTTTGGAGATGGGAGTTGGGAGTTTGGAGATGGGAGTTGAGAGTTAGGAGTTGGGAGCGAGAAGTTCGGAGTTGGGAGTTTGGAGATGGGAGAAAGGAACAAGGGTTTAGTTTAGATTGCTAATAATTCTAACCTGGGTACTTTTTGAAAATCTTTCAAATTCAAAGTAACTAACGGTAGTTTGTAATACAAAGCGCTGCTGGCGATTAAGGCATCGACCATTTCTAAACCATTAATGGCTACTAATTGGCCGGCTTTTTGAGATATAAGCCGGTTAATTGGTTTAATTTCCATTGGGTGAAAGATTATTTCCAGTTCTTTTCTGGCTCTGGCATGCTCCCAAACGCTTTTACCCGCATAAAGTTCGGTGTGAGTTAATATGGAGATGGCCAATTTTTTTCTTTGGTCAACCAACTTGAGTAAAATTGAGTGCTGTTTTTCTTTCCGACGTAAAAAATCAATAATGATTGAAGTGTCAAGTAGAACTTGTTGCATAAAGCTTTTTTAGTCTAATTTTTGTTTTTTTTCTTTGCTCCTGGTACTCTTTAAAATTAAACCAGTCGCCGGTTAAGTTTAAAAGTTGTTGCTTATAGTTGGCATTGGGCGATTTGGTTACATAAGGGACTATTTTGGCCAAAGGTTTTCCCCCTCTGGTAATGATGATGTTAGCACCAGTTTGGGCTACCTGATTAAGCAAATTTGGCAGTTCTTGTCTGACTTGAGTTGTGTTGATTATCTGTATCATATTGCGTACATAATAACATACATTATTATGTACAGTCAAACACAATTCAGTCTTGCTAAAGCGATTGTTTAAGGTTGTTGATATTTTTGATATTATCGATTGATACACCTGTAGTACAATCAGTATATGAAACTAAAGATCAATCCTTTTACCGTTAATAAAGATGGTCGGGAACTTGATTATCGAATTAAAGACAATTTAGATTTAGAGGACATGAGCAGGTTTTTTCAAAAGCAAAATTATCAAGTGATTGAATTAGTCCATTTACACAGAAATGTAGCGGGTGTTTTAGAAAAAGCCGGTGAGCGTTTTAGGCTAAAGTTGGCTGGATCTGCCGGTATGAGTGAGCTTTTGGAGATAGAGATTAATTGGAACAAGCAATTCAATCAAGTGTTGCCACGCGCAACCAACAACCTTTGGGTGCCGGAAGTAAAAGCGACTGGTAACTATGTTTATAAAAACAGGCGCTATGTTTACTATTTAGCGGACGAGTTTGAGGGTCGGCCACTGGTTGACTATCCCGCAAGTAAGAATGCTGCTTTGCTGAAAGATCATTTGGATCAAGTGATTAATGCAGCGGAAACCATCGCCAAACTGAACATCGCGCTTGCCGTCAGAGATTATGGACAAATGGGGACGTATACGGATTTCTTTTTAAAAAAGACCATCAAGTGGTTTGAAGCGCTTTGGGTTGAGGTGGTTAAAACCTACCAAGTGGACGC
Organism: Candidatus Microgenomates bacterium; assembly: GCA_015486535.1. Lineage (GTDB taxonomy): Bacteria > Patescibacteriota > Microgenomatia > UBA1400 > PJMF01 > WFTH01. The sequence goes on from WFRK01000062.1 coordinate 10,607, forward strand.
TTTGCTTGAACTTGTCAAAACAAACGCTCACTTACTTAAAAAAAACACACGGCATGGCGATTTTACTCCATGGCATATTTTTTTGCTTGATAATGGTAAGCTTGGTTTAATTGACGGTGAACATGCTACCAGTGAAGGGGTCGAGTATTACGACATTGCTTATTTGATTCAGAGAGTGTTTCAAGTACTTGAGAATGAAAGATTAGCAGAAGAGATATACGACCGTTTGGTTGATCGGGGTTATGATGTGATCAAGCTGAGAACTGTGCTTGCGGCCCGTGCCATCGGTGGTTTTTTGGATGCGTCACTCACACCACAACCGGATTACACTTGGGCGGAAAAATTCAAGTGTTGGCTTAAAGTTAATTAGCGGGTAACGATGGTGAGATTCGCCAAACAACAGAGTAGGGAAAGGCGCATTTATGAAAAATCAACCAAAAAAAATACCAAAGTTTAACTCAGAAGCAGAAGAAAGAAAGTTTTGGTTAAAACATGACGCTGCTGATTATTTTGATATTAATCAACCGATTGAGCTTGATCTATCCGAACTTAAACCCACTACGAGACCGATTACTGTTAGACTACCTGTCGGTTTGATTTCCGATCTTAAATTGTTGGCTCATAAAAAAGATGTGCCTTATCAATCTTTACTGAAAATAATGCTGGCAGAAAAGGTTAATCTTGAACTTAAGCAAACAATGATTGTTAATTAAGGTATAATTCGCTGATTATAAATCTTAAATTATTATGTCTTTGTCCGTCGGCATTGTTGGTTTGCCCAATGTTGGCAAATCAACTTTATTTAACGCACTACTAAAACGTCAGGTAGCTTTGGCTGCCAATTATCCCTTTGCCACAATTGAACCAAACATTGGTGTCGTGGCAGTGCCTGACACAAGATTGCTCGCTTTAGCTAAAGTGGTGGCGGGAGAAAGCGCTAATCTGCCACCTCTTAAACCTGCCACGGTCGAATTCGTTGATATTGCCGGTTTGGTTAAGGGTGCCAGTCAGGGCGAGGGTTTGGGAAACAAATTTCTCGCCAGCATCAGAGAAACCAATTTGATCATTCACGTTCTGCGTGCTTTTTCAGCTGAGAATGTGATTCGCGAAGGTGCGGAAAATCCTCGCAGTGATCTGACAACCGTTCGCTTGGAACTGATGCTTGCTGATTTGAGCACTTTGGCAAAACAAAAAGCACCTAAAGGTAATCATGATAAAGAGGTGCAGCTTCGGTGGCAGATGGTGCAGGCTTTTCAATCAGCCTTGGATCAGCAAATGATGCTGCGTCATTTTATCGATCAAATTGATGATCAGGAACAACAGTGGCAAATGAATCAGCTAGCGCAACAACTGGGCTTGTTGACCGCCAAGCCGGAATTGTTCGTTATCAACGTTGCTGAGGCCGATTTAAGTCAGGGGATCGAAGTTTTGTCAAAAAAATTTGCTCAAGAGATTGAGGCGGACAGGCAGCAGTTAGTCGTGATGTCTAATCAAATTGAATCCGAGTTATCTGCCCTTGATGAGGCGGATCAAAAACTTTATTTAAAAGACTTGGGTTTGCAAACAAGTGGCTTATCTCGTCTCATTCAGGCTGCTTATGCTACCTTAGGTTTGCAAAGTTTTCTGACCGCCGGAGAGAAAGAAGTCAGAGCTTGGACGATTTCAATCGGTACTGTGGCTAAAAAAGCCGCCGGTGTCATTCACACTGATTTTGAAAAAAAGTTCATTAAAGCGCAAGTAATCGATTGGCAAGCATTTGTTCAGTTGGGTGGGTGGAAAGCCGCCCGCGCAGCAGGGAAAATTCGTCAAGAAGGGAGAGATTATCTCATGCAAGATGGTGACGTCGTGGAGTTCATCATTGGTGGCTGACAGTTGTTGAACTTATGATATAATCAAGGCTCGGAGTTATTTGTCATGGATTTTGTTTTTTCCTTAAACGACAAATAATCTAAAAATTAGTTTTACTCTTTCTTATTTTATGATAAGATCCACTCCTTTCCAAAGAGTAAAATAAAGGAAGGCATTATGCTTAAATTTAAACAAGCTAAACGAACACGCGATTATGAGTTGACTGTTCTGACTCCCGGTGACTTTACTTCGACCGAACAACAAAAAGCTTTGGATGCGGTAACCGCTTTGGTCAAAAAGCTCGGTGGTAAAATTAAGGCAACGGAAGATTGGGGCAAACGGGACCTGGCATACACGATTCAAAAACAAGCTAAAAGGTACCGTCAGGCAGTTTACACTCATTCACTCATCTCTCTTTCAGCTGAGCAAGCGATTGAATTGACAAAACAATTGGAGCTAATGATGGGCGTGATAAGACACCTTTTAGTATTAGCCGATCCGACTGATCCAACTAAAGCAACAGAAATTAAGCAAAGGGAAAGAAAATAACAGTTAATGCAATAATGTTGATTATACTGATGGGAGAATAAATTAAAAGAAAGGGAAGTTATGTCATCTCGTTCATTGAATAAAGTTATGTTGATTGGTAATCTCACTCGAGATCCCAATTTGCGTTATACACCGAAAAATACGGCTGTTTGTTCTTTCGGTCTCGCGACGAATCGTAGTTGGACGCCAAGTGACGGCAGTGATAAACAGGAACAAGTTGAGTTTCACAACATTGTTGCTTGGTCAAAATTAGCCGAACTTTGTGGCCAATTGCTTCACAAGGGAGATAAAGTTTACGTTGATGGACGCCTGCAAACTCGTGATTGGAAGGGTGATGACGGTAAAGAACGTCGTACAACTGAAATAGTAATCGACAACATGATTTTATTGCGATCACGTAATGGTATGGGTGCGAATAAGCGCTCGAATAATGGCAGTGATGATGGTGATGATGATACGTCGGTAAAAGCAAAAGCCAGCGATGATGATCAGGATAAATCAGTCACTGACAGCACTGACGCAAAAGATATCTCTGACGATGTCCCGTTTTAGAATGATCGATTAACTGACTGAGTTGCAGGTAATAATTAGTCATAAAGAAATAGTTGAAACTATGGCAAGATTTAAACAAAGGTATTTAAGAAATTTGGTAAAAAGCTTCAAATTGGATTTAGCTTCACTACATTTTTCTTATAAGGAACCGGCTTTATTATTGCGGTTTGTGACCGAGCAAGGTTCGATCATCAGTCGCAAAGAGACTGGTTTAACCGCTAAACTTCAACGTCAATTGGCTCGTGAAGTAAAACGCGCGCGTCATCTGGCTTTGTTGCCGTTCACTCAGACATTTAAGTAGATCGTTTTCCTAGTTGTTTGCGGTTTATTTTCAAGGTAAGATGCTAACCTGAGTATGTCTTTGAAAAATTTTTCTACCACTTTATTACGTCTCCTTACCGCCAGTTTATTGATTTTATTGGGTATGTCGCTGCAAAGTCGTTATCAGCTTTTGCAACAAAGAAATAATCTTAGTCGTGCTTCACTTTCAAAGATTCAATTAGAGTCTCACGATCAGCTGAAGATGCCTCAGTTTTGGGAAGCATACGCTTATCTCAAACGAGACTACCTAGACGCCAATAAATTAAAAGACCAAAAACAGCTTGTTGATGGTGCTACGGCTGGTTTGGTTGCTTCCTTAGGTGATCCTTATACTTTGTATTTGCCACCAAAGGAGAATAAACGCAGTACAGAGGATTTGGCGGGCAAATTTTATGGTGTCGGTATCGAACTTGGTTACAAAGAGGCTACCCTAGCGGTGGTCGCCCCGTTGGCTGATTCGCCAGCAGCCAAAGCCGGTATTAAAGCAGGTGACCTAATTTTAAAAGTGAAAGACCCCGCCCGTCATTTTGAAGAAAAGACAACCAATTGGTCATTAAATAAGGCAGTCGAGGAAATTCGTGGACCAAAAGATTCTCAGGTGATTTTAACTCTTTATCGTCAAGGGACTCATGATAATAAGCCCTTTGATGTGACGATCAAAAGAGGGGAGATTGTTGTCAAAACAGTTAAATTAAAATTCTTAACTAACCAAGGAAAACGGGTTGCTTATATTAGATTAATGCGTTTTGGAGGCAATACAGATCAGGAGTGGAACCAGGCAGTAAAACAAATTTTAGCGAAAAAGGGTCAGATTCAAGGTATTGTGCTTGATTTACGTAACAATCCCGGCGGTTTCTTTAATGAAGCCATCAATGTTGCCAGTACATTCATTCCTTCCGGTGTGATTGTGAAGCAACAAGGTCGTTACTCCAACCAAGTGTTCAAGGCGACCGGTAAGGCAAAATTAGCCCATATTCCCTTGATTGTTTTGGTGAACAAGGGGAGTGCGAGTGCAGCGGAAATTGTCGCCGGTGCTTTAAGAGATGATCTTCATATTAAACTTGTTGGCGAAAACACTTTTGGGAAAGGTACGGTTCAGGATGTGAGAGATCTTTCCAATGGTGGAGGGATGCACATTACGGTTGCCCGCTGGATTTTGCCTAATGACGACTGGATTAATAAGAAGGGGATCGCGGTGGAGATTCCAGTGAATAATAATCCAAAAACAAAAACAGATGAGGTCTTAAACCGGGCCATTAAGGCACTCTAGTAATTCACTGAGCTAAAATAGATCTAATATCTTTAATTAATGGGCTCAATCCTCCGTCCAAAATAACGGTTAAATTATGCCATGACTGCTTGGTGCGATGATCGGTAATGCGGTTTTGAGGATAATTATAGGTGCGAATCTTTTCGGCTCGTTGGGCGCGACCGATCAGTTTACGTGCTTCACCCATGGTTTTTGATCTCTTTTCTTCTTCAATTTGCCAAAGCTGTGCTCGCAAAAGTGAAAGAGCAATCTCTCGATTTTGTGTTTGTTTCCGTTCTGTTCTAGCAGTGACAACAATGCCACTTGGCTTATGAGTCAAACGTACGGCACTATTAGTCTTATTCACACTTTGACCTCCAGCTCCAGAGGCACGCATGAACTGCCATTCTAACTCATCATCCTTAATATTGACCGCTGTTTTGGTTACTTCGGGTAAAACGGCGACGCTGGCAGTGGAAGTATGGAGCCGACCTTGTGATTCAGTCGTGGGGATGCGTTGCACTCGATGAACACCTGATTCAAACTGAAAGATTTGCCAAGCAGAACCTAATTGACTTTTTCCTTTAACCTTAATCACTAAATCGTCAATAAATTCGATCTTTAATCCCTCGGTTTCGGCGAAACGAATGTACATGCGTAATAAATCATGAGCCCAAATTTTTGCTTCATCGCCACCGGCACCCGGTCTAATTTCCACAATACAATTACCGGCAAATGGTGATTGCTTCGTTGAGGTTCGTGGTGATCGACCAAGTTGATTCTGTGCCAATAAAAGGCTTTTCTTTTGAGCTTCTAATTGGCTAATTTCTTGTTGAGCCATTTGTGCGAGATCAACGTCGTCAAGCAGACTTTTTGTCTGGGCAATTTTTTTTTCAATGAGGGCTATTTGTGTCTGAAAAGGGTTGGTTGACATGAACGAAGCGAAGAAAACTAGTTTGATTTCTTTTGTTGTTTAGCGGCCTTAATATTTTTCTGCTGTTCTCGCAAAATTTCTTGATAGCTTTTGATTTCAACCTGACTTTTTTGAGTTGATTTTTTCTTTTTCTTTTTTGCTAAACTTTGGGCTTTTTTCATTTTTTGGATAAACTTATCTACTCGTCCTTGACTATCAACAAATCTCATTTCCCCAGTAAAAAAGGGATGAGAAAGAGCGGTAATGTCCATGCGAATGACATAATGTTTCACACCATTCACCTCTTTCACCTCATCGCTGGTGAGAGTTGATTGAGAGATGATTTCTTTACCGGTACTTTCATCAACAAAAATAACAGGATTCATTGTTGGGTGGATATTTTTTTTCATAAGTGATTTAACTCTCTCCTAACAACGAGCTATTCTAACACAAAAAAACTTTTTTTATAAGCGAAATAATTCACTGAGCTGATCGATTTTGTTTCAATAGATTAATTAATTGATCAAATTTAAGTGCTTTTTGTTCCCTGGTAGCTAAATTTTTAATGCTAATTTGCCCATTCTTTTTCTCCGCTGTGCCGATAAGTACAACATAAGCAATTCCCTTTTGGTTGGCTGTCTTAAATTGTTTTGTTAACTTATCAAAATTAGGATAAATTTCGGTGTTAATGTCTTGTTTCCTTAATTTATCAGCTAAAGCTAAACTTTCCCCTAATGTTTCCGGTCCATACAGAGCGACCATTACTTGAGTCTGATTAACCTCTGGAATTAAATGGAGTTGCTCCGCTGCCTCAACCATACGGTCAAATCCCAATCCCACGCCGACAGCGGGCATGTCTAAATTGGCTAAGTTTTTGATCAGGTTATCATAACGACCGCCACCGGCTAACGAAATTGGATCAATGGAGGGAGAATCAATGACCACTTCGAAAATCATGCCGGTATAGTAATCAAGTCCGCGGGCCAGATTGGGAGAGAAATGGAGGGCTTTTTTTGGAACACCCAGTTGATTGCTTAAGCGCATAATATCAACCAAATTGGTCGTCATTTCGGCCTGAGCCAATTTTTCTAGAGCTTTTTGCGCTTGTTTCTGATTTAAGCCTTTAGTTACAAGTTCATCAATTACAGCGGCAGGCGATTTTTTATCTAATTTATCAATTGATTGAATAATACTTTCGATTTTAATATTGTCATCAGCAAAAGGAGAAAGAGTGCGAAAAAGAATTTGACGATCATTGAGATTAATTTTAATTTGAGGATAGCCGATTTCCGCAAAAATAGCGTAAGTTGTGGCCAATATTTCCGCATCACTCAAAGGTTCTTTACTGCCAAAGACGTCCAGATCAAACTGACGAAACTCACGATAACGACCCTTTTGAGGTTTATCTGCCCTGAAAACGGTTTGACTTTGCCAGCGGCGAAAGTATTTTGGCAGTTGGTTTTGATATTGAGCTAACACTCGTGCTGTTGGTACCGTTTGGTCGTAGCGCAATCCAACCTCACGTCCGCCATGATCTTCGAAAAGATAAAGTAATTTATTCGCCTCCTGTCCATAATTACTGGTAAGTAATTGCGCGTATTCTAAAGTTGGTGTCTCTAATGAACTGAAGCCAAATCTTTGAGTGATGCGGCTAATCTTGTTAAGTAACCAATCGCGTCTATTCTTTTCTTCTGGGAGAAAATCTCTGAAGCCTTTGAGATTAACCGGTTTTTTTTGCTTTGTCATATTTTTGTGCTTAATTTTAATCGTACCTCTTCTGGAATTTATTCTATACTATTCAGCTCAAATTATCACCAGGTTTTAATCGCTATTCAAAATTGATAATTAACATCGAATTGGCTTATTTTAGTAATCTTCAAATTAATGTCAAAAGAAGTCTTCGGCAATGGTAAAATAAACTATCGTTTGGGCCTGTAGCTCAGTTGGCTAGAGTGCACGCTTCGCATGCGTGAGGTCAGGGGTTCGAATCCCCTCAGGTCCACCATTTTTTATGAAACTTTTTTTCGTTAGCTAAATTACCACCGGAACGATGTCGGTTAAGTTTTAAGGCTTTTCTTGATGAATATCGACTAATACTTTCAGGCGTTTGACAATCAGTTGCTTTTCTTTGTTATTTTTCGCCACAACAATCGCATTGAAATCAGTTTCCAAATTTCTGCTTTTGAGTCGATCGTTTTTAATGTCTCGTATGATTGATTGTTTATCTAGCCGAACCGTTTTGATTTCATTATCTGCTCGATTTTTAATTGTTAATTGATTGCCTCTGATTTTTTGAATGCTGCCAATCATCACCATTGGTTTTTCAGCGATAGGTAATTGGTGATAAATTGTCATGCTTAAGGGTTTGAACTTACTACTTGGCGTCACAACCGGTAAAGTTGTCTCTTTTTGTTCGACTTCGCCAATCACCAAGGCCCAATCTCCCACAACCAATTGGTTGATTTTAATACTTTTTTTTAATTTTATTAATTTTACATCTGGACCAATGGCTAAAATAAAAGTTCCTTGATCATTTTCAAGACTAACTGATTCTTCGGTAACACGCTTTATTTGACCCAAAATTGCTCGTTTTTTAATTTGCGCTAATTTTTTTTGCGCCAATTTTTTATTAATACGTTGTAAAATGGCCGCCGTGGTGGCGAGCTTGGATTCACCACTAGCATCAACGGAAAGATGATCGGCTAATTTCGCTCCTGTGGTTGCTTCCGGTGTCGTAGCAATGATAGGTTGCCTGACGATCAATCGTTTATTGCCGTAAATTTTGCCATCGCTATCAAGGCCAACGAGATAGGCAATGTTCGGACCAATTTTCAATGGGAGAGTGAAACTGAAATTATGTTGAGATAATTGACTGATTTTGATCTGATCATTAATGCTCTCAACTAAATAACCTTTGGTTTTAAATTGACCTTTGGTTTCCAGTTTATCTTTGGTGGTAACGAGACCATCAACCGGTATCTCAAAGGTAAGCATATTCTCATTGACGGGCGTGGGAGAAATATGGTTCTCAGTAATTGTCTCTTCGGTTTCAATAATCTTTTTTTCTTGTTTCGTTTGACGATATTGGTAAATCGCGAAAGTCATCAGCAAACCTAGGCTCAAACCAATAAAAATTGCAATTAAAGTTTCTTTTTGCATGACTTAAGCTATTATAATGCATAGTTGCAAGTTTAGCGTGAGCAGGTTAGTATATAGGGTATGACAATCACTTATCTTAATCATTCAAGCTTCAAGTTGAAGGGCAAAAGAGGTTCTCTAGTAACTGATCCTTATCATAATAATGTTGGTTTCGAATTTCCAAAAACAAGTGCTGATATAGTGACCGTTTCTCACAGCCATCAGGATCACAACGCAGTAGAAAATGTTGTTGGCACAGCGAGAAGAAAACATCCGTTCATCATTAATCAAGCAGGCGAATATGAAGTCGGTGGCATCTCCGTTTTTGGGGTGTCAAGCTACCATGACGATGCTCAGGGGAGTTTGCGCGGTAAAAATATCATCTTCACCATTCTCATTGATCACATTAGTGTTTGTCACTTGGGTGATCTCGGTCATGATTTAACTCCAGCTCAGGTAGAGGCGATTGGTAGCGTCGATGTTTTATTAATTCCTGTCGGCGGAGTTTATACTATCGATGCAAAATTAGCCACAAAAATTATTCATACTTTGAAGCCAGCAATTGCTATCCCAATGCATTATCGGACAAGCGAACATGATGAGAAAACTTTTGGTAAATTGGCTACTTTAGCTGATTTTGCCAAAGAATATGGTGCTGAACCACAAATTTTGCCTAAATTGGAGCTAGAAAAATCCCGTCTGCCTGAGGAGACTGAGTTAATTGCACTCACACCTTTGATATGAAGCAGAAACTTCCGCCACAATCTATTGAAGCTGAGCGATCAGTTTTGGCCGCTATTTTAATTGATGCTGATGCTATCGTGCGTGTGGCCAACTTACTCGTACCCGAAAGTTTCTACGAAAAAAAACACCAACTGATTTTTGCCGCTGCCCTAGATTTGTACGAAAAAAAACAATCTATTGATGTAGTGACACTAACGGAAAAGTTAAGGAAACAAAAGAAATTAACCGATGCAGGGGGAGCAACGGTCATTGCCAGATTATCAAACATTTTGTCTACCGCCGCTAACGTGGAGGATTACGCTAAATTAGTGGCCGATGCTTATACAAAACGCCGTTTGATCAAAATGGCGGGTGAAATCAGTGAGCTAGCTTTCAAAGATGAGGATCCGGTTGATGAAATTATGAATTTGGCAGAAAAGCGAGTTTTTACTTTATCACAGACGCATGGGACACAGTCTTTCATCATTTTAAAAGACACCCTGGTTGAGTCATTTGAAAGGTTGGATGAGTTACAGAAAAATAAGGGATCGTTACGGGGCGTGCCGACCGGATTCGATGATCTCGATCACATGTTGGCCGGAATGCAAAAGTCCAATCTGCTTATATTAGCGGCACGACCGGGTATGGGAAAAACCGCTCTAGCGCTAAATATTGCCCAAAATGCAGCAGTGCAAGAGAAGAAAAAGGTGGGTATTTTTTCTTTAGAAATGAGTAAAGAAGAATTGGTTGATCGTTTGTTAGTTTCCCAAGCGGATATTGATGCTTGGAAATTAAAAACTGGCCAGTTAAATCAACAAGATTTTTTACAACTATCTGATGCGATGGGTGTTCTAGCCGATGCCCAGATATTCATCGATGACACTCCTGGCATGAGTATTTTTGAAATGAGAACAAAAGCACGTCGTTTGATGAGCGAATATGAGATTGATTTTCTAATTGTTGATTACTTACAACTAGCGCATGGCAGCACCAAAGATAATCGTGTCCAAGAGGTATCAGAAATATCTCAAGGTTTAAAGAATATCGCCAGAGAGTTGCGTGTGCCCATTTTGGCTTTATCACAATTATCACGTGCGATCGAGAATCGGGGTGAAAAAACTCCTCAACTCTCTGATTTGCGTGAATCAGGTTCAATTGAGCAAGATGCCGACGTGGTGATGTTCCTCTATCGTAAAGATGAAGACATGAGAGAAGCTGTCAGCCTTAAAATTGCCAAGCATCGTAATGGAGCTTTGGGCGAAATCGATCTTTACTTTAAAGGCAATAGAATTAAATTCTATGGTATGGAAAAAAGAGGCAAGCTCTCATAGAGGGCAATCTAACTTAGACTGAATCCAAAGAGAAGATAGATTAAACCGGTTGAAAGCACTAAAAACATTAGAAACATACCCAGGTTTGTTTTTAGTTCTTTCATGGAACGATTCGGGTTGGGGTTACTTGTACTGATGATGATCACCAAGGCAACACCAAACCAGAGTACCGCTCGAGCGACAATAGACCAAACACTGTCAACATTGAAGATGTTGCTTAATATTGTTTGTATTAATGTCATGTTTCCAATATAACTTAGTTCGGTCGTAACTGCAAATTTTCTTAATCAATGTGTTACAATATTGAGGTATTTATTGCCTTAAAGCCGAGATGGCGGAATTGGTAGACGCGTAGGTCTCAAAAACCTATGAGGGCAACTTCGTGAGGGTTCGATTCCCTCTCTCGGCACCGGTGATTGTTAATATTATAAAGATTTATATGCATCCAATTTTATTCAGTTTTGGTCCAATAAATTTACGTGTTTTTAATCTTTTTTTGGTTTTAGGTTTCTTCATTAGCGCTTTCATTTTTTGGCGCCGTACGAAAGAGGAGTACTATCCAGAGGATGAGTTGTTTGATGGCTTTCTTTTGGCAACAGTTTTCGGTTTGGTGGCTGGTCGGGCTGGATTTATCTTAAGCCACTTGAATGAATTTGCTCACTATCCCAATCACTGGGTCAATATTTTCGCTTTCCCCGGTTTTCTTGGTTTAGTGGGGCTCTTGACGGCGACTCTTTATCTCGCATTTTTTGCTCAACAAAAAAAATGGGATGTGTTTGAGATCCTTGACTACTGGGTAACCAGTTTGACTTTAGGAGCAAGTCTGACTTATTTTGGTTTGTTTTTTGATGGGAGCGGCAATGGTCTCACTACCTCATTGCCGTGGGGAGTCATTTTCCCCGGTCAAGCGCAGCCGCATCATCCAATACAACTTTATTGGGCAATCTACTTCTTCTTGATGTTCATTTATCTTTCTTGGGTGGAATATCGTTACCGTACATTTATTTGGTATCGTGCCGGTAAAAAAGTAGCGCGTACGGGGTTTTTAACGGCCAGTTTTTTAATTTCTCTTGGCTTGTTTTCTTTTTTGATTAATTTTATTACCAGTCCTCAATTTGTTTTTTATCAATGGCGATTGGATTTCTATTTAGCTATCTTAATATTTTTCAGTGGTTTTGGTTTAATTTTAATTCGTTCGGGAAAATTGAGTTTTAAGAAAAAACGCCGACCATATTTTTATGACAAAAAAGCGGCCTAATTTCATCTTTATCGTCGGGCTGATAACAACCGTCTTAGTTGATCAATTGACTAAATTTATTTTTCAAAGTGGCAGTACAATTAATTCGGGTATCGCCTTTGGTTGGCATTGGCTTGGCTTAGAACCGCTAGCTCCCTCTCTCCCTTTTTTACTGATAATCATTCTCTTTATCATTGCCAGGAGTTTTTTAGTGCGGCATCAACTTTCTTTCGGTCTATTTTTTGGCGGGGCCTTATCCAATTTAATTGATAGATTGGTTTATGGGGGAGTGAGAGATTTTATGCCACTACCGTTGACACACTTAAGTAATAATTTAGCTGACTGGGCAATCACTTTTGGCTTAGCCGGATTTATTTTTAGTCTCTTTTTTATTCATGACCGTTCGAAAAAAATATGAAAATTGAAGTAATTTACGAAGATGGTGATTTGCTGGTGATTAACAAACCAGCTGGGGTCGTAGTTAATAATAGTCAGACGACAAAAACAGAAACGATTCAGCAGTGGTTCGCGGCCTATCTTCACCAATCAGTCAAGCAATCAATTGACCAGACCCAGCAATGGTCGGCATTGTTACCGGATGAGTTTGATGATAGTTATGGTCAGCCGACTGAAATTTTCCAACAACGAGGTGGCATCGTTCATCGCCTTGATAAAAATACCAGCGGTGTATTAATTTTGGCCAAAAATCCCGGTAGTTTACTCAATTTAATGAGGCAGTTTAAATTAAGGCAAACAGAAAAACACTATCTTGCTTTGGTCCATGGTTTCATTAAGCCTCGAATAGGCACGATCGACGCCCCTTTGAAGCGTCACTTTCGTTTACGTCAAAAAATGGCCGTTATTATTGGGGGTCGTCAGGCAACTACCGATTATCAACGGGAAAAGATTTATCAATTCAACCAAGAAAAATTAAACCAACTGATTATGAAGCCAAGTCAATTGACGAAATTATTAGATATATCCACTTATTTTAGTTTAGTTAATGCACGACCCCGCACCGGTCGGATGCATCAAATTCGTGTTCACTTAGCCCATCTCGGTTATCCTCTTGTCGCTGATGATAAGTATGTTGGTCGGAAGCGTTATAAACTTGATTCTCTTTGGTGTGCTCGACATTTTCTTCATGCTTTTTCATTAAAAATTACTCATCCGCGAACGAATAAAGTGATGACCTTTACTGCGCCATTAGCGACTGATTTGCAAGCATCGTTGGATTTGTTAATCGAAACGGAAGCTTAAGTTGATTTTGCCAATTGATTTGTTTGATCTTTTTTGTTTCAATAGTTTCATGGATGTAACTCCCATTCACTTTCCTAATGATCCAATTGCTTATATTGCTCCTACTTGGGCGGATTTGGATGAGCTGGCTCTGACGATTTCGCAACAAATTATCAAGCAAGAACTTAAATTTGATCGCATTGTTACTTTAGCAAAGGGTGGTTGGCCGATGAGCCGTTCATTGGTCGACTATCTCAATGTTGATGAAGTAGCAAGTATTGGTATGAAGTTTTACTCCGGTATTAATCAGCGCTTAGAACATCCTCATATTTATCAAAATATTCCTGTTGCTGTTGCCGGTGAGAAGGTACTTTTATTCGATGATATTGCTGATACGGGCGAATCACTACGCTTTGCCATTGATTATTTAAAAATTCAAGGAGTGGAGGATATTACCACCGCTAGCCTTTTCTACAAATCACATTCAAATTATCGGCCAGATTTTTATGGTGCCAAAACTGATAGTTGGGTTGTTTTTCCTTATGATGCGGCCCAAGAAGCCATTGGAGTGTTGGCACGCAAATGGCAAAAACAAGGTATAGATATGAAAGAGATAAAAAGGAGATTAAAACGATTGAAAGTGGCGCAAACAGTGATGCAGGCTTATCTCTAAATTGATTAAGTCAAAATATTAATCAGGTTATTGATCTATAGTATTAGTTATAGTAAACTAACTTGAGGAATTGATTCAGACAATAAGTTAGTTAGAAATTGACCTTTCATTTTTGGGTCTGGAAGCAACGCATTTCGATCGTTGATCGGAAGTGACACCAATTTGATTGGCA
>WFRK01000063.1 GCA_015486535.1 Candidatus Microgenomates bacterium
GACCAATATTTACATAAAAGTCAATTACTAATTTTAAGGTTAGTTATTATAGCGCATGTATCAAATATATAAATTAGAGTGTATTTTCGTTTTCTTCATCAATATTCGAGGTAAACAAGTAGAGAATTATTTATGCACAAGTTCCATCAAAGCAATACTATCACTGTTATTACTCATGTCGATCATGGTAAAATCGCCCTGGTTGACGGACTGCTCAAGCAAACATTTTTTTGGTCATGCGGACTTTTTCAGTGAAGTTGAAACAACTCATTGTTAAAAACAAAACACAACTTTGAGGCAACATTTTCCTTGTAGAATGAGTTTTTAGATTTGTCATCAGGCACCACGATTAACTAATTGACAAAAGGCACACATTGTTATATGATCAATCCACTAAATTTGAATATCAAACCGATTAATTGGAGTGGGTTCAAAAATGAATGGTTGAAAGAGACGAGAGGAATTTCTTTCAATGATGTTTTGATTCACCTGGTGAAAGGAAAAATTCTCGATCACGTACAAAATAAAAGTAAAAACCATAGGGGTCAAAAAGTTTTAATCGTAGAATATAAACATTATGTTTATTTGGTGCCTTATGTTGAAACAGAAAAAGAATATTTTTAAAAAACAATTATTCCAAGCCGAAAGGCGACTAGAAAATATTTCAAGAAGGTAATAAAGTGAAAAAAAATCATAAAAAAATCTCCCTAACTCCATCGGAAAAAACTTTATTGGTCAATTACGAGAAAAAGCAAGCTAATTGGCAATCTCTTCCTAAAGAGAAAACCGCTGAATTAATTCAGTCTGCTGCCAAAACTTTAAAGAAAAACAAACGGATCAATATCAGAATCCCAGAGGAAGTTGTGTTTTTAATTAAGAAAAAAGCTAAGGAAGAGGGATTGCCTTATCAAACTCTTATTGGTAGTGTGTTGCATAAATATGCCTATGGAAGGTTGAAGTTTCAGTCATAGTTGATTATTGAACTCATTTATTCGAATTACCCTAAAGAATGTTTGGGTTTATCTCTTAGTTAGTCTTGTAGTTTTATTATTTTGTTTGCATTGCAGTTAATTGCTTTTTTGAAAAAGGCAAAGATACCTATGCAACAAGTTCCATCAAATCAAAAATATCACTGTTATTACTCACGTGGACCATAGTAAACAATTAATGATATGCCTAAACAAACCCGCCCTTATCGTTTTCGATAAAGGCGGGTTGAAACTCAATTTAATTCTCCAGAAGTAATCTTAACGAGCTCTTACCAGAGGGAAGTTAAGTTCCTGCTTAACTTGTTTGCTCTGACGGAAAACAGTTTCATGTGTCTTCTTTGGTAAAGTCCATCCTGCTGGCCACGACTTTGCTTTTGGTGAAGCAGTGACCTCATATGACCTGATCACAAACGCTCGTTGACCATTAAACCAACCACTCGGTTTGAAGTTGCTGTAGACAACATAATATCCTGGAATAATTGATTTGGGATAAGTATTCACGGTTTTATTGACACATTTCACCGTCCATGCCGCACCAGGTTTACCGAAAAGAATTCCACTGGTGGGACAAACTGCGTCTGCTTTAGGATCTAAGCGCCCGCTACAACTTAAATTACTGCAAACCTTGTCATGTTCGATAACGCTGATGGTTGCGGCCACACCCTCTTCGCCTCTATCTTGGCGTCCGTTACCATTAAGATCTTTAAAAACGAGACCATGAATGTCATTAACACTTGGTTTGAGCGTCGGTGTTGGTGGTACTGGAGGTAAGTTTTTTGGTGTTGGCGTCGGCTTAGCCACTACCGAAGTTGGCGTAGCTGGAACTGAAGTAGGTGTTAATGCAATCGGAGGTTGGTAATTAACGTTACTCGCTACAAAGTTATAACGAGGCCAAGCATCATTGTGTTTACCAGAGGCATCAAGCAAATTACCGTCAAAATGCCAAAGGGCAACAGTATTCCCATCTGGTTGATAGGGAGCCAGTGGGGGATGATCAATTAAACTACGACGAAAAGTGTTGGAAATCCTCAGCTCATCGATTTTGCCGTAAAACTGATCCTTGAAAATAGGTTTTTTCAGCGGATTTGCACGCCAAGAAGAGGAATTAGCAGCGCCAATAATTAACCCTTCATTGGGCACGTCCTTATAGTGACCGATGTTGGCGTTGCGAACGGCTAGTGGTCCGGCTTCAAGCTGACCGTTCACTAAAATATAAAAATTACCTAACAAACGCATAATGGCCAAGTGATACCAACGATTGGGTTGTAACTTATGTTTTGCTTGAAGTACACGAATAACTTCCCGCGGTGAATCAATGCTACTTTGAAGACGAAACTGAAATTTAGGATAACCGTCCTCGATCATCAAGGCATAACCACCATAACCCCAATTCATCTCTTTGGTAGCAATTATATGTGGTCCTGAAAAAGTCGCGAATGTTCTTGCATCTGGTTTTACCCAGGCTTCAAGCGTAAAACCACCTCGATTACGTGGAGAGAAAAGATCCAAATTGTTATTTGCCGCTACGAAAACGCCACCGCCATCACCCACCGCCAAAGCTTGACCGAATCGACCCAATTTTTGAGCGGAAACAGGTGTTGGCACAGTTGAACTGGCATAAGAACGAGTGTCAACGGATTTTTGGCTTAATTTCTTAATGGCCAAAGCAACCCCACCACTCAGAAGAAGAAATAGTCCAAGAATGACTAAAGGGAGAACAAGTTTCCTTTTTGAGTTTTTTCTCAAAGATTTTTTACTGTTTTGCGAATGGGTTTGGATATGAGACATAATAACCTCATCGTAACGCAGTTTATTTTTCTTTGTCAATGAGCAATATCTTACACTCAGTAATATTTGGCAATTTATGAATCATTTTGGTGTTATAATGGGACCTCAACTTTTACCATTGTTGTTTCACTATGCACAAGTTTAATCAAATTAGAAATATCGCTATTATTGCTCATGTTGATCATGGTAAAACCACCTTGATCGACGGCATGTTGAAACAAACGCACGCTTTTCGAGATAATCAAGCCGAAATGAGCGAAGAGATGATTTTGGATAGTAATGAGCAAGAACGGGAGCGGGGGATTACTATTTTGGCGAAAACCACCAGTGTTTTTTATCAAGATACGAAGATTAATATTATCGATACGCCCGGTCACGCTGATTTTTCCGGTGAAATCGAACGAGTTATTGGTATGGCGGATGGAGCCCTACTCATTGTTGATGCTGCCGAAGGTCCTTTACCACAAACTCGTTTTGTACTCGAACAGGCATTGAAACAGGGATTGCAAATGATGGTCCTTGTCAACAAAATTGATCGGCGTGATGCTCAACCAGCGGTTGTGTTACATCAAATTGAGGAGCTCTTTTTGAATCTGGCAGAAAATGAGTCACAACTGCAGTTTCCTGTTCTTTACGGCGTAGGTCGAATGGGCAAAGTTTGGCCACAACTACCTAAAAATGTCAATGAACCCGGGGATCTACGACCATTGTTTGATGAAATTCTTCGCACTGTACCTGCCCCACAGGCAGAAAAACAGCAACCATTTAAGATGCAGGTGACCAATCTTGATTTTGATAGTTATAAAGGTGTTTACGCCATTGGCAAAGTAATGCAGGGTGAGTTAAAAAAAGGTCAGAGCTTGCGATTGCTGCAAGAAAATAAAGATTTAGGTTTAAGAAAAGCACAGTTCATTTTAACCAGTGTTGGTTTAAATCGCCAAGAGGTTGATGTCGGTCGAGCGGGGGATATTATCGCGGTTACGGGCATTGATGGAGTAAAAATAGGTCATACTTTGGCTGATATGTCAATTAAAACTGGTTATCCAATGCTGCATTTAACCAAACCGACTTTGAAAATTCAATTGAGTCCGAACACCTCGCCTTTCGCCGGTAAAGAAGGCGAGTTTGTCACTATTCGCCAAATTGAAGATCGGCTCAATCGAGAGCAGAAAACGAACATCGGTTTAAAAATTGTCTCGATCACTGATGGGATCGGTTTTACGATTGCCGGTCGAGGTGAACTACATCTTTCAGTCTTGATTGAAGCGATGAGGCGTGAAGGTTACGAAATGGAAATCAGCAAGCCGGAAGTAATTATCCAAGAAGTTGATGGCGTGAAGCAAGAACCTTTCGAGGAACTGACGGTAGAAATTGAAGCTAGTTATGTTGGGGTGATTGTCGAAGCTTTAGGCAAGCGTTACGGACAGATGATTGATTCATTTGTGAATGAAAAAAACATCGCCCGGATGGTGTTCCAAATTTCGAGCCGAAATTTGCTGGGTTTTCGGAGTCAAATCTTAACAAAAACACGAGGTAACGGACTTTTTGCCAGTCGTTTTATCGGTTATAAACCAATGAGCAAACAGAGACAGAAATTAAGAAACGGTGTGCTCATTGCCACTGAGACCGGCATGGTAACGGCCTATGCTTTAGAGAATGTTCAACAACGAGGAGAAGTATTTGTCAAACCCGGTGAGCAGGTTTATTCTGGTCAAATTATTGGTGTGGGTAAAACAGCCCGTGATATTGAAGTGAACGTGTGCAAGACTAAAAAATTAACCAATTTTCGTTCCAATGCCGATATTGCCACGGTTCTAAAAACACCGATTGAATTGAGTTTGGAGCAATCGCTTGATTTTTTAGAAGATGATGAGCTACTAGAGGTGACGCCAGAAAATTTACGTTTGCGCAAACGCTGGCTTGATCCTCATGAGCGGCTGAAAGCACTGAAGCGGGCCGATAATCGAAAATAGACGGATCGAACTATTCAACGCTCATTTTGTGTTATGATTGAATTAATAGAAATTAATTCGTCCGGTCGGACATTGAGAACATTGAAAGGAGGTGATATCGATTCAAATTAACGAGCGCGTGGCCCCAATAAATTGATAATAAGATTGGGGAGACGAGGAGGCGGGATGTCTCGATTTTATTGGGACGATCGAACCTGTTAATGAAACTGATTCATTAACAGAGTATCTGCGGAGACCCGTGGGACAAAGCCGTTGGTCCCATCAAGGTTTGAAATTAAAAAGTATTGGCAACAATATTTTAGTAAAGTTTCAAACTAAACGGTCAAGATCATTGATCTTGTTTTTTACCAGTAGTTGATATTAATAATTGATTCTAAAAAAGTGGTGATTGTTTTGCCATTGTTTTGGCGATGAAGCAAACTTTCACCCAGAAAGGTTGCTTTATGTGTGGCATTTATACTTATGTTGGTCAAAAGGCCGCTGAAAAAGAAGTGCTTGCCGGTTTGAAGCGGCTGCTTTATCGTGGCTATGACTCTTGGGGGGTGGCCGGTTTAGTTGATAAACGTATTCAATCAGTCAAAGAAATTGGTGTTTTGCGACAAACTAAACCGCTGGGGTTTGGCTTGAGTCACATGGCTCTTGGTCATACACGTTGGGCAACACATGGTGGTGTGACACAAAAAAATGCTCACCCACACCTAAGTCAGGATGGGAGTTTGGCTTTAGCGCATAATGGTATTGTGGAGAATTTTGCGGTGCTGAAAAATGACCTTATTCAGCAGGGAGAAACATTCGTTTCTGAAACGGACAGCGAAGTGATCCTACGCCTAATTGAACGAGCGTTGAAAAACCAACATCATTGGCCGACTATTTTTAAACAGGTTTACGATGAAATAAGGGGTCGTAACACGATTGTTGTTTTGACTCGTCAAGGGGAGATTTGGGCCGTTCGTGACGGTTCTCCTTTGGTAATTGGTGTCGGCCAGAATGAAATCATCTTGTCTTCAGATACGATGAGTTTGCCTTCAAGGATTAAAAAGATGATTTTTGTGGATAACCACCAAGTGGTGGGAGTCAATGCTCAAGGTAAATTGTCGATTTATTCTTTAGACAATGATCAAAAAATTAAGCCTAAGTTTGAAGTGTTGCATCGAGCTAAGAATGTGATTAATAAAGATGGTTATCAACACTATATGCTCAAAGAAATTTACCAATCGGCTAAGGTAGTCAAGCAGGTACGGCAGATGATCAACCAACCTCAGTTAGATCAGGCGGCGAAACTCGTTAGTCACGCCCAGAAGGTTTACGTCATTGGTTCTGGTTCAGCCGGGGTGGCAGCGGGTCAGATCGCTTATTACTTACGTACCATTGCTCAAGTGGATGCTGTTAGTTTAATTGGAGCGGATGCTAGCAGTTATCTCAATCTATTTGATAGCACGACAGTGATTATCGCCCCATCACAATCGGGTGAAACAGCTGATGTGATTGAAGTATTGGAACAGGCCCGAGCGAAAGGAGCACAGATCATCACTTACGTCAATATGCCCGGTTCAATGATGACTCGCTTGGCAGATGTCAGTTTGATGGCTCAGGCTGGTCCGGAAATTTGTGTTATGTCTACCAAAGTGGTTTTATCGCAGATGGCCTTTGGTTATCTCCTCGCTTCTCAAATTGCTCAGCAATCAACCAAGGCTGACAGACAGTTGCAATTGTTAGCGACTAGTTTGGATAAATTGCTCAAACAAAAAAAGTGGCTGCGACAATTGAAAACCATGGCTCATCAATTGGCTTACCAAAATCATATTTACCTTTTAGGTAAAGGTCGAAGTTATTCTATTATCAAAGAGGGCATGATCAAGATGATTGAAGGAGTTTATCTTCACGCCCACGCTTTACCGGCGGGTGATTTAAAGCATTATGTCATTGCCATTGTTACCCAAGGTACACCGGTGCTGGCTCTGGTGAGTGATCTATCAATGTTGAGAGATGTTCAATCTGCGTTAAGTGAAGTAAAAGCGCGCGGGGCGAAAACATATGGACTCAGTTTTACTGATGAATTAAAAGCCGATGAACATTTGCGGCTACCTCATTTGACGCAGTTGACAGAGCTATTAGGTTTAGTTGCGCTTCAGTTATTGAGTTACTATATGGCTTTAGAATTAGGTAACAATATTGACAAACCAAGAAATATTGCCAAAAGTGTGACCGTAAAATAGCTCAATTATGCTCATTAGCATTGTACTTGCGTGATTATCTAATCAATTTAATTGCTTTTCCCTGAGTTAGAGCTTGGGCCAATTTACGACGAGCGGCGGCCAGGATTCTTTGCAAGGTGCTTTGGGAGATACCCATTCGCCTGGCCGCCGCTATTTGATTTAAGTCCTCAGCATCGCAAAGTTTAATTGCTTCTAGTTCATCGCTTTGCAGTTCCACCTCCGTCAGTGTTGAGAGTGGGACTCTCCTTGGTTTGAAGTAGGTTACCTGAGGATTAAAACGCAAACGCCTCGGTTTATTGGGTCTGGCCATCAAATTGTCTCACTAAATTTACTTGACACTTGGGACACTGCAAACTAGCGCAGGGTTTACCTGTTTGGTGAGCGACTTGATAACCGCATTTGGGGCAAACACAGTGCCCACCCGGCCCTGCTTGTTGACTTAATGGTCTTTGATTGGTGAGACCACGTCTGCGACCCATACCTCGACCCATTGGTCCAGTACCATCTAAATTTGGCATATAAACCTCCTTTTTTTGTCTGTTAATAATTACTATTATGAATATATATTCATAATTAATCTTTGTCAAGTCTTAAATCTCACAGATAGACAGAGGGGCAACACAGGTGCTAAAATGCACCTGTGTTGCCCTTTCATTTGTCTCGTTTATTCCATCAACGTCGCGTTTTATTTGTTAGTTTAGCTCTCCCATTATTGCTAATTTTAATCATTGTCGGGCTAAATTTCGTGGGACTAAATTTTTCCCCATTAGGTTTATTTTCTTCTCATTGGTTAGGCTATCAGCAACCAGCAGTCAACTCATTCCAGCAAAAAGAAGCTGATTCACCAGCGGTAAAATTTGTCGCAGAGGTTTATCAGCTCATTAAGCAGCATTATTGGCAAAGTCTATCAGATGAGCAATTGGTAGATCGTTTCAAGCTTAGTTTCGATGTCGTCTATGGTCCTAGTGCTGAATTAGAAAAAAAGGATTTGACACACTTAAAACAACGAGTAGCTCAGTTGGTGGAAAATCAGCCAAGAGCGAAAACTCAACAACTTTTGCCTCAAGTAATCGATTATCTATTAGTCAGTCTGGCACCAAGGAAACGAAGCCGTTTATATAGTAAAAAACAAGCAAAAAAATTAGAGCAGCGAGTGGCCAATATTAATCCGAAGGAAAATTACTTAAAGGTGCTCGATCTATCTCCAATTGCCAGTAATGCTGCCGTTAAACGAGCCTTTGAAACCAAGGAAAAATCTATCATGAGACAGGCGACGAATAGTGCCCAACAGAAGAGAGAATTGGCTCAAGCGAAACAGGCTTATGAAGTTCTGGCCGATCAAACTAATCGCCAACGTTACCTTAAAACCAAGATTGAGCCAACTATTAGTGGCCGATTAATCAATCATAATATTTTTTATCTGAAAATTAAACAATTTTCGCCGACAACCATTGCCGATTTACAGCACGTACTCACCAAGCAATTGGGGACGGCTAAACCTCATATGCTTATTTTAGATTTACGTGATAATGTTGGCGGTGCGATTGACTATTTGCCCTATTTTACCGGCATTTTCATTGGTAAGGGTCGCTATGCTTATCAGTTCTTTGCTCAAGGGAAAACGACAAATTTTTTGAGTCAGGTGCCACGTCTACCCGCGCTTACAAATTTTAAGCAAACAGTTATTTTGGTGAATCGCCAGACTCAATCATCAGCCGAGGTTTTCGCCAGTGTACTTAAAAAATATCATGTAGGGGTATTATTAGGTGAGACCACTAAAGGTTGGGGGACGGTTGAGCGTGTCTTTCCGTTAAAAACGCAGTTAGATTCGACCCAACAATACTCAATTTTTTTGGTTCATCACCTGACACTCGACGCTAATAGTTTACCGATTGAGGGACGTGGGATCAAACCTGACATATCAATCAAGCAAGCAAACTGGCCTGAGCAATTAAAAAATTATGGCTTTGGTTCCGCTACCATCAATTACTTACAACATTTGGTCAAACTTTAATTAAATCTAGCGCTACGCTCCTCGAGCACATGACTGGTATAATGGTCACTACTTATGTCACAGATTCGTGAAATCAAAGAAGCAAATGACATCGTTGAGATTATTGGTGAGCGCGTTAATCTGAAAAAGACAGGGGTCAATTATCGTGGTTTATGTCCTTTTCACAGCGAAAAGACACCTTCTTTTTTTGTTTCTGAGGAGATGCAACGATTTAAATGCTTCGGTTGTGGTGCCAGTGGAGACGTTTATACTTTCTTGCAGCAGTATGAGGGGATGACTTTTTATGAAGCATTGCAGTATTTAGCCGATCGAGCTGGCATTAAACTGAAGAAGATTGCCAAAACGCCGGAGGATGATCAGCGTGAACAAATCTTCCAAGCTTTGGATTTGGCGGCGGAATATTATCACTACCTCTTAACTAAACATCAAGTAGGTCATCAGGCGCTGGCCTATCTCAAACAACGACAGATTAATCAAAGTTCGATTAAACTATTCAAATTAGGTTATGCGCAAGCAAAATGGGACGGTTTGATCAATTATCTGCATGGTAAGAAGAAATTGCCCTTAACTATTTTAGTGAAGGCGGGCTTAATCATCAAAGGTAAGTACGATCGTTATTACGATCGGTTCAGAAATCGTTTAATGTTTCCCTTACGTGATCATCGCGGTCGAGTAGTGGGTTTTTCCGGTCGGGTCCTTAACAAAGTTAAGGAGGCTAAATACATCAACACGCCAGAAACTTTAGTCTATCACAAGCGTCAATTACTCTATGGCTTAGCCGAGTTACGCAGTCAAATAAAGAAGGCAGACAAAGTCATTGTCGTCGAAGGTGAATTAGACGTGATCGCTTCACAACAAGCCCAAGTTAACAATGTGGTGGCGATTAAAGGTTCTGCTTTAACTAAAGAACATGCATTGCTATTAAAACGTCTTACTGAAGTAGTTTTACTTTCACTTGATGCTGATGCGGCGGGTGTGAAAGCAACGCAAAAGGCGATTACCGTTCTAAAAGAATTTGATTTAGAGTTACGCGTTATCCCCTTGGTTGCAGGCAAGGATCCGGCTGATTTGGTAAAACTTGATCCCCACCGATGGCGTGAAATGACCAAACAGTCTCTCTCTGCTTATGAATTTTTAATTCAGGCAGCCTTAAAAAAATATGACATCACTAACGCCCAAGGGAAAAAGAAAGTGATGAAAGAATTGGCGTTACCCCTATGGGGAATTGAGAGCAAGATAGAGCGAGAATACTATCTGAAAAAGTTAGCCACGTCACTTGATGTTAGCTTGAGTAATCTTAGTTTTGATTTGAAACGGTTTGCTACTAAAGAGATGGCCGCACACCCTTCACCAAAAGACCATTCCCAACCAACAGAAACAAAGAATTTAAGTCGTTTGGCACAGTTGGAACGCTGGACGGTGATGCTTTTATCGGTTGCACCAAGCAATATTTTGGGTCAATTAATCGAGGATTTGAGAGAAATTGAACAATTGAGCAGTGTTTCTTCTTGGTTCCATCAACTGATTGGAGCTATGTTGACTCAATCTCAATCAACCAAATCAACCAAAGCGAACAGGTTAAAAATTAATCTTGGTCGAGCTGCCCGTTCCTTATCGGAAGATAGACAGCAAATTATTTTTGATATTTTGGCCGACCCCAAATTATTACGATTAATAGAAAAAATTGAATTTGACAAAGAATGGCAGAAGATTAAACTAGATTTAGAGTCGGCTCTTTTACATCAAAAACGAAGCCAGATTATTGCTGAACTCAATCAATTAGAACATCAAGCAAACAAGGCAGACATAGACCTGGAAAAAGAGCGTCAATTATTAATGCAATTGGCAAAACTCCAATCTAAGACGTGAAGGAGACAAATGGCCGAACAGCTGCGTTTTCTGCCAGTTGACAATATACCCCCCGAGGGTATACTAAAATAACTGATGTCTGATATTCATTTTTTAAAAACATTGGGTTTTAAGCTAGGATTATTGAAAGATAGCTCAGTGAATGTTGTCGATGGTAATCAAGATAGGATTGAAGCGAGATTGCATCGGATTCAAGGTCAGTTGCGTGGTATTTTAAAAATGTATCAGCAGGAACGTTACTGCACCGATATTGTTTATCAAATTATGGCAGTGAGAAGCGCTCTCAACAATGTTGCCAAAGCATTATTAACGGATGAAGTGCTTGCCTGTTCGCGTGAAGGAAAAACGAATGAAGTAAAAAAGTTAATGAAGGAGATTATTAAGTAGGCTTAATTTTTAAAAGTAAAAAGTAATAATTAGTTTATGAACGTAATTGGATCACTATCAGTGATCTTTTGAAAAGAAAGGAATGTTATGTCGAGTGATATTAAAGGTGCAGTGCATTTAGATAGTGCCAGTTTCCAAAAAACAATTGAGAGCGCCGGTGATAAGCCGGTAATGGTAGATTTCTTTGCTGAGTGGTGTGGTCCATGTAAAATGGCCGCTCCGATTATCGAAGACTTAGCTCACAAGTATGAGGGTAAAGCAATTATTGCTAAACTCAATGTTGATGAGAACCAAAATATTGCCGCGCTTTATGGTGTGATGAGTATTCCAACGGTGATGGTCTTCAAAAATGGTAAATTGGCCAACCGCCAGATTGGTTTTATTGGTCAAGAGGGCTATGAGAAAATGATCACCGATGCGCTCGAATAGGAAGAATTTTAGTTTATGAAAAAAATAAAAGTTGCCATTATTGGTTCTGGTCCCGCTGGCTACACAGCAGGCATTTATGCTGCTCGCGCCAAACTAAAACCGACAATTTTTGCTGGTGAAGAAATTGGAGGGCAACTGATGTTTACTACTGAAGTTGAGAATTTTCCCGGTTTTCCTAAGGCTATTCGTGGACCAGTTCTAATGGACAGGATGCGTGAACAGGCGGAACATTTTGGCGCTGAATTGGAACCTCATTTCATTACCGCAGTTGATTTTAGTCACCAACCATTTCGATTATGGACTCAACTACCTTCCTCTGTTTCTGCTCCGGAACTCATTCGTTTGAAACAGACTGATTATTCGGTTTTGGCTAAACAAATTAAACAACAGCCAGCAGATTATTTGGTTGATAGTGTCATTATTGCCACTGGAGCTGTTCCTATTCGCCTACATGTTCCCGGTGAGGATAAATTTATGGGACGTGGTGTTTCCGTTTGTGCCGTTTGTGATGCCGCTTTTTTTAAAGATAAAAATGTCTACGTAATTGGTGGTGGCGATAGTGCTATGGAAGATACACTCGCTTTGACGAAATTTGCTCGTCAAGTGAACGTTGTCCATCGCCGGGCCAATTTTCGCGCCTCAAAAATTATGTGTGAGAGAGTGTTACATCATCCAAAGGTAAAAATCTTTTGGAACAGTCAGTTAACGGAGATTATGGGTGAAACGGTGGTCAACAAAATAAGAATTGTTACCAAAGATGAGAAAACGGATCAATTAAAGGAACGAGTGTTAGATGCAGATGGAGTCTTTTTAGCGATTGGTCACCGACCTGTAAGTGGTATTTTTACTAATGAAATTCAAATTGATGATCACGGTTATATTTTGACACGTAAAAGCTTGTCGGCAGCTGGTTTACAATTAGGTTTAACAGCGGTAGATAAAGGAGTAATCGCTTACCCAAGTATGACGACCAGCGCAGGTGTTTTTGCCGCTGGTGATGTGGTTGATGTGCGCTACAAACAGGCAATTACAGCTGCCGCTCAAGGTTGTGAAGCAGCTTTAGATGTTGAGAGATGGCTTGAGAATAATCAATCATAAACTTAAAAAGGAGGCATTTATGTTAAATCCCCATCAAGCAGCCGTGAAACAGCTCGAGAAGGTCGCACGGTTACTGAGAGATAAGTACGATGATCAGAAACAGTTTGATCGGGCGATTAACAAATTAAAGCAGCCCGATAGAGTCTTAACTACTGAATTGATTATCAAAACTAAAATGGGCAACAAACACTTTCGTGCTTTTCGTGCGCAACATGATGATGCGCGCGGACCATACAAAGGAGGTATTCGTTTCCATCAACGTGTCACTGAAGCGGAGGTAAAGGCTCTTTCTACTTGGATGACGTGGAAGTGCGCTGTCACCGGTATTCCTTACGGTGGTAGTAAGGGAGGGATTATTGTTAATCCGAAAGAACTAACGGCTATCGAGTTACAATCTCTTGCGCGCGCTTATGCTCGCTGGCTAGGTGACAATATTGGCCCGTGGATGGATGTTCCCGCACCTGATGTCAATACTAATGGCCAAATCATGGCTTGGATGGTGGACGAATGGCAAAAGGCCAAAATAGAAAAATATGGCACGCTTGAAGAAAACGCTTTGGCGACCTTTACGGGCAAGCCACTTGCCTTAGGTGGCTCGGCGGGTCGAGAAGAAGCAACCGGTTTAGGTGGTGTTCATATTTTGGAGAAGTTAGCTGAAAAACAGGGTTGGCGGAGGAAACAAGACGTGACGATCGCCATTCAAGGTTTTGGAAATGTGGGTTATTGGTTTGCCTATCATGCCGATAAATTAGGCTATAAAGTTGTGGCTGTTTCTGATTCACGCGGTGGTGTTTATCTTGCTCGCGGCCTTGACCCAATGAAAACACTTAAATGTAAGCAACGCACCGGTCGAGTCACAGAATGTCATTGTACTAGTGATGGTTGCCACTTGAACGCAGGCCAAGTTATTTCTAATGAAGAGTTATTGAAATTAGATGTTGATGTGCTTGTGCCGGCTGCTTTGGAAAATGTGATTACCGAAAAAAATGCCGCTGATATAAAAGCAAAATTTATCATTGAAATGGCTAATGGTCCTACCACACCGGCAGCAGATGAAATTCTAGTAGACAATCAAGTGACTGTTATTCCCGATATTCTCTCCAATGCGGGCGGGGTAACCGTTTCCTATTTTGAATGGGTGCAAAATTTAGCTGGTTATTATTGGCCCTATGATGAAGTATTGGCGAAACTTAAACCATTAATGGAAAACGCCTTTGAGCAGATGTGGCAAATTAAAACAGAGCACCAAGTCCCAGCGCGTGAGGCAACCTATATGAGTGCGGTAAAAAAGGTGGTTGACGCGCTTATTTTGAGAGGGAGAGTCTAATTTGTTTAGTTTGTCAAATGAACGCGCAGATGGCATATGGATTTTTGTTGATCTTAGATCTCAGATTAATTGTTGCTTGTTTCATCAATTTTGCCGTGGGTTTTTCGATCTAAGTTTGCTATAATTATAGCCTCGTTATGGCAACTTTACCCAAATCACTCAAAAAAGAAATCGATCAATTGAAGAAAAAAGCCAAAAAACAAGGCTTCATTACTCAGGAAGAGATTCTCGCGACTTTTGTTGAACCAGAATTATATATTGAAGAACTAGATAATCTTTACGATTATTTTTTAACAAAACACATTGATATTTTTGAATCAATTACCAAAGAAGAAAATGAAGCCGATGTCAGTACGCTGACGCGCGAATTAGAACAACTTTCCACTTTAGGAACCACTGGCGTGACCGATCCGGTACGGATGTACCTGAAGGAAATTGGTCGTATTCCTTTGCTGAATCGCGAAGAAGAAATTCGTTTGGCACAAAAAGTTGAGGCAGGTGATGAGCAAGCTAAACGGCAGCTAATCGATGCAAACTTACGTTTGGTAGTCTCGATTGCCAAGAAATATATTGGTCGAGGCATGACCTTTCTTGATCTGATTCAAGAAGGTAATAAAGGTTTAATTCGCGCGGTCGAAAAATTTGATTGGACCAAAGGCTTCAAATTTTCTACCTATGCTACCTGGTGGATTCGTCAGGCGATTACGCGATCGATTGCGGATCAAGCGCGCACGATTCGTATTCCCGTTCATATGGTTGAAACGATCAATAAGTTAATGCGTACCAGTCGGCGGATGATGCAGGAACTTGGCCGTGAGCCGACAGCGGAAGAGTTAGGTAAGGAACTGGAACTGACTCCGGAAAAGGTCAAGGGTATTTTCAAAATTAGTCAAAATACGACTTCTTTAGAGGCACCGGTTGGCAATGGTGAAGATGAATCTATTTTAGGTGATTTTATCGCTGATGATCGTCAGGTCTCACCCTATGATGCGACGAGTAAACAAATGTTACGGGAAAATATTAACGAGGTTTTAAGTGCTTTGTCAGAACGGGAAGCAAAGGTTTTGCGGATGAGATTCGGTTTACATGGCAATAATAACATGACTTTGGAGGAGGTGGGCCGATATTTCGGTGTTACGCGTGAGAGAATTCGTCAAATTGAAGCGAAAGCGCTGCGGAAGTTAAAACACCCTAGCCGCCGTAAAAAGTTACAGGATTTTTTGGATTAAGCCACGAAATTAAAAAGAGACGATGAAGTATTTTCGAGGATATTTGTTAGTTATTGTTTCTTTGTTTGTTTATATTATCTCAGTTTATTTTCGCCACAGTCGTTTATTTCACTATCAGTTTCAGCCAACTTTAATTCATCGATATTTTTTAAGTCAAGATATTCCTTATGAGCCAAACGGTAAGCGACTTTTTTTATCGGATGGCGAAATTCACCAGGCGGCCGGCTATCTTTATTGGCATGGTGAGAGTCCCGCTGAAATAAATTTTCAGCATCCTCCTTTAATAAAATATTTGTTTGGCATCAGTATTATCTTGTTGAAAAATCCACTTTGGGTTCAGTTTGTTTTTGCTTTAGTGATGATTACGGCGACTTTTGCACTCGCTAAAATAGTCACACGCTCATTTTTAATCGCTCTTTTAGCCAGTACTTTTTTAGCGGCCGATCCGCTATTAACCACTTTGAGTAACATTGCTTTGTTAGATTTAGGACAGGCCACTTTTTTACTGTTTTATGTAATTTTGACAATCAAAAAAACAAAAGCTTGGTGGGTCACAAGTGGTCTCGTATTGGGGTTGGCAGCAGCGAGTAAGTTTTGGGCTGGTAGTTTGTTTTTTATTTTCATCACTTTAATTTTTTCTTTTGTCAAAAACAAGAAGCTTGGTTTGCATTTCGCGGCTTTCAAAACACTCATCAGCTCAAAATCTGCCAGCCAATTAATTAAGGGCTACTTTTACCAGGTAGTTATTGCTGGAGTAGTTTTTAGCCTTGTTTACCTGCCAACGATCGTAGTCAGTCGGGGCCGATTTAACTTGTTATTTTTTGAACTCAAAACGGTGAAATATTGGTTTTGCCACTCTATCAGTGTCGTCCCTTTTGCTTCCTTAGCGATGTTTTTTATTGGCAAATTTAGAGCTTGGTGGGGGAGTCAATCAATTTTAATGACTCCTTCATGGTGGTTGTTTTGGCCTTTGAGTTTAACGACCTCGTCCATTTTTGGTCTAGTAAAAATAATAAAAACTAGACGAGTGACAAACTTGGTTTTTATATCACTTTTACCCATCTCATATCTTTTTTATATCGCCATTCAAGCTCCATTCGAAAGATATTTCATTATTATTTTGCCCTTTGTTTACATTGGTTTTGCCGTTGCTGTAGTCAAAGGAGCACATCGTCTATATCTAGATTTGATTAATCATCACATGTCTTTAGTAAAAAAATTAAGAGTAGCAAAATGAGCAAAGAATTGGTAAAATCTAAGGCGTTGTTATCCTCGGTAGCTCAATGGCAGAGCAGGAAGCTGTTAACTTCAAGGTTGTAGGTTCGAGTCCTACCCGAGGAGCCACATAGGATTGGTAGGTCGCAAATTAGGTCTTTTAACGAATATATCGGTATATTTTGAGGTTCTAGCCAAACAGTCTTCTTTGTACTCTTTTTTGTTCAACTTTTTAAGTGGTTTGTATTCTTTTTTAAGATATATCAATGGATTTTTACTTTCATATACGAGGTCTGAGCTGATTTTCAATAGTATCTGATGTCTGGTTTCCCTATCTCCATACTTAAACCTCTTAGAAACCACCCTAGCAAAATCAAGAGTATCTTCTACTTTTTCTCTCCAGTTAGTGAGATTCGAATCAGTGTTGGTAAGTTTCTTTTTAAGATCTAGTTTGTGTTGTTCTAGTTCACTCTTCTTTGCTTTGTATTTCTCTTGATCAATGCCGTCGTTAATGTATAAGTCGAGAAGCTTGTTAAGCCGGTTTTCAATGTTTTCTAGCTCTTTATGATCATTTTTTAAGATGCTTTCTTGAAATCGCGATTCATGTTCATGTAGATATTTAATCCATTTTTTAGCCCAATCTATAAACTTCTGAGACGGCTGGACCTCTAGTAACCTTTCAACAATAGCATCTACCATTTTAGATTCACTTATTGGTTTTTGAGAACATTTAATGTGTTTATTTTTTTTAGTACAGTGATAGTAAATATACTCAGCATGGTGTTTGGTTGTTTTATAGTATTTAGTCTTTTTCGTTGCAGTCAGTGAACATCCACATTGTTTGCATTTAAATAAACCGGTTAAATCAAATGTGTGTGATCGTTGAATAGGTTTACCTTTATGGCCAAGCATTCTTTGAACAATATCGAACTCATCTCTAGTTATAGCCGAGGGGTGTTTGCCTGTATGCCATTCATCATTCCATTTGTAGTCGCCGTAATAAAAAGGATTATTTAAGAATTTGTAGAAAGTTGATTTGGCAATCGCTCTACCGGTTCTAGGATTTGTTAAGTGCCAATCATTAACTGCTAGATGATAAATGTCACTTGCTGATTTTCCATTAATTACTTCTTTAAAACATCTTTGAATAATAGGAAACCTTTGAGGATCTTTAACAATGATCTTAAGTCCCTTTTCTAAGTAAGGTGTATTTTTATAGCCAATAGGAGCATGTTGAGGATACCAACCCATTCTTGCCTTAGTATTCATGCCTCTTTTAGCATTAATGCCACGGTTATCATTTTCTAATTTGGCTTGTCCACCCATGATGCTCAAAAGAAATTTATCATTTGGAGTATTAGTAAATATTTGTGAAGGTGTGATAATTTCATTTAACTTGTTTTGATCCATTAAATAAATGAGCTTACCTGTGTCAACCGAGTTTCTAGAAAGTCTGTCTAAATTCCATACAAGGAGTGTTTTTGCGTTTCCTTTACTAACTTCCTTTAGTAAATCATCAAAAATAGGTCGCCTTCCTGGTATTTTTGCACTTTTACTTTCTGTTAATATTTGTTCAACTTTTAAAGAGTCCCTCTTGGCTACTTTTTTTAGTTCTTCAATTTGAGATCGGATGGATAAAGCTTGGCGTTCTTCACCTTCAGATGATTTTCTACAGTATATGTGGACCGTTTTTTTCATATTTATTTATCTCCCATATGTTAGGTTTAATTAGGTTTTATAAAATTTTCATCTCTCTTCAAATATTAAGTTTTATTAAGTTCCCACTTGAAGTGGTATTTTTGTATTAAGAGTACAAAAAAGGCTGTTCCATGTGGACCAACAAAACTTAAAAAGTATGTTGCACGAAACAGCCATCTTTATTTTTAAGTTTAATCTGTTGGTCCGAGGTTCATTGTACATATTATTAGTATTATTTGCTACCATTTATTTTTAATCGTTTTAAATAGGGTTGTGCTTCATCAATAGACTCCCTAATGAGCTTTACATCTTCCTTTGATAACTCTGACTCAATGTTTGAATAATCACACTTATTATTACTGTTATTATTAGTAACCTGATAAATACCCTTAGAGGAACTGAGATCTCTGTAAGTCTTTTTATTGAGGTTAGAAGCCGATTTTATTTCAGCATTTTGAAAATTTGTTTCAGTATTTTGAAATTTAATTTCATTTAATTGGATATTTGTTGCAATATTTTGAATAATATAGCTAATTGGTTTATTCATTTCATCTTTTTGATAGTCGTTAGGTTTTCCTTTCCAACGAGATGTTTGAGAAATATATCTTTCTGGGTTATAAATTGAGTAAATGTTGCGTTGATTGGTTTTGCGAATAAAACCTAGTTTTAAAAGCTTTTTATGTTTATTGCGAATAGAGTTATTTGGTTTTGATTTTTTATACCCCAGCATTTCTGAGATTAGGCTAAAGTCAACTTCAAACGTTCCATATGTATCGTGCTTGTAATCAAAGTCCATTTGATCTAAATAAAACTCCCATAGAAACAACTCTTCTCTGGTTAATACCTTGTTTTTTAACAATAGCCACCTATTGCGGTGAGATAGGCGATAGCCGTTTATTTTTATTTTCATTGTCATTTTTTGTAATTAAGGAAAATAGCCGAATAAAGTTTTCTGATTTTAATTTAGCTGTATTAAAATCAATGTTTTCTCCAACTTCTTGCTGATAGAGTTTCTGAAACTCGCTAATTGCTTTATCAGGCAGCATGTTTATTTTCCTTGGTACATTCTATTTTTAAGTTCTTTTTGTGCGTTGTAGAAGTCTTGAGGTAATACGGAAAGCTTTCTGGACCAATAGAGATCAATTAATTGATGCAGTTCAACAGTATCTTTAAAGCAGAACTCAATTCTTTTCGGATTAGATCTATTTAGTTCGACAAGTTGTTGATTAAAGGTTAGTAAGGAGATTGCTAAGTTAAAGTCTGATGTTTGATATGTGCTTGTTTTCATGTTAAGCACATGAAGGTTTTACAGACAAGAAATGTCAATGAGTAATTTCCAGAGAGAATCAGGCATTAACTTTTACAGCGACTGTATATTCGCTGTAATTGCTATTTGCTGAACTGTAGCTTTGTTGTGGGTAGATTAAATTCTAGATAAGTAGATTTGTTCAGTACGATAGTTTAAATGGGAATGTCAGGGTTTATTAGCGACAAGACGAAAAATTGTTCAGGTTAAAATATTTTTAACGAAAAAGTATATGTTTTTGATTTAGAATCAAAATGATTTAAAAGCATTAACTTTTGTAAATTTTTTGGAATTGATTTATTAATTAGGTTACTTCTGGCATTAGTTACCCAAGTGGAGGATAAGTCATTTGGATTTTGATAGTTTAAAGTTCTTACAGCACTTATTATTTGTTCAACAGTTAAGCTTGTCTCTATATAACTTCCTTTATGTTCAAAATTTCCTGATTTTATTGATTGAATGAAAGCTTTCAAGAGGTAGTAAGGTTGAGTTGGTTGTTTTCTATTTCCTCTTGGATTGAAGTTAATGGTTGCCTTTGAGCCATCAACTAGTTTTAACCAAAAAATTTTATTATCAAAACCAAATATTGTTTCGATCTCCACGCCTCCATTAATTAAGTAGGTATATTTTTTGTAGTATTCATCAAACAGATCTAGAATTTTAAAATGAAAAATGAGAAAACACTGATAATTTGGGGTGCCACGCTCGTCATTTTCAAAAGTATCGGGTTCATCAACTTCTTTTAAAACTAGATTTTCCTCAAGAAAATGTTTTACTTCATAGAATTGAGATTTTGTTAGACTGTTGGCATTAATACCAACCATGTAGTCAATCACTTTTCTATTTGGATAGGGTAATCTGTTTTTTTCAATACCATCGAGAACACTCCAAACAGCAAAATCAAACTTTTGTTTGGCAGTAACGATTTTCATTTTCATTTTCATTAA
Source organism: Candidatus Microgenomates bacterium (assembly GCA_015486535.1). Taxonomy (GTDB): domain Bacteria; phylum Patescibacteriota; class Microgenomatia; order UBA1400; family PJMF01; genus WFTH01. The sequence goes on from WFRK01000063.1 coordinate 20,486, forward strand.
TTATACCTTAATGCTACAATAATCGTGTTAAACAAGTGAACAGCCTAACCCCTACGTACATTTATATGCATAGGGTATGGCAATAAAACCGAGTAAGGGCGAGGATCTCCTCGTCAGGTTTACCTTACTCGGTCGTATCTGGAAACGGATATGAGAGACGAAAGTCTCTAGCTGGCGGGGAGATTTTTGATCTCCCTTCTAAAAAAGGAATTGAGATGAAGTTCAGAAACAATTTTTTAAAATATATAAAA
>WFRK01000064.1 GCA_015486535.1 Candidatus Microgenomates bacterium
CACTTGAATTTTAATTTTTTCATCTTTATTTTTTTGTGACTGTAATAATCGATGAAACAAATTTGGTTTTACCTCAGGAGGCAGAAGCGTTCCTGCTGCTTGAGGAAATTGATCGCTCACGACACGGCGCGTCTCCTTTACCAATTGAGTTAGAATTTGTTGGCGGGTTTTTGTTTGGGCAGACATAATCATTTAAAATTCTTGATCGAGCAAGAGTTTAATTCTAGCAAGAGATTCATTTTTACCAATGGCCGCAATCGTTTGAAACAGAGGCGGTGTCGCTTTACTGCCGGTAAACGCGATTCTGAGCATCATAAAGTATTGCTTCCTCTGCCATTGATGTTCGATTTCTAAATTGCGAATTATTGCCTCAATAGTTGCTGCTTGCCATTGATCTAATTGACTTAAGCCTGTCAAGGTCAATTTCAGCTGTTTTTTAACTAAATTCGGTGTTGCTCGTTTTAATAATTGTGCCGATTCAACCGGCATTCTTTGCCAGAAAAATCTGGTTAATTGATCAAAATCGGCCAAAGTAACCAATCTTTCCTTCACTAACGGTAAAATTTGTTCCAGCTTATCTTGAGGAAATCCCTCTGGTATGAATGGTCTTAACCGTTCTGTCAGTTGTTGATCAGTGAGCTGGCGGATATAAATACCATTCAACCAGTTCAATTTTTTAATATCAAAAGCGACGGCGTTATGGCTTAAATCTTTGAGATCAAATTCCTGTTGGTACTCAGTCAAACTTAAGATTTCTCGTTGGTCTTTCGGAGTCCAGCCAAGGATCATTAAAAAATTGAGAACCGCTTCCTTTAAATAACCCTTTTGAAGAAAACTTAAGGCGGCGACATCACCTTTTCTTTTGCTCATTTTACCTTTACCGTTTGGATTTAAAAAGACCGGAATATGAGCAAAAACAGGCAATTTCCAACCAAAAGCTTGATAAAGTAAAATATGTTTTGGCGTGGAACTGATCCATTCTTCCCCACGCATGACATGAGTAATTTTCATTAGGTGATCATCAACGACAACGGCCAAATGATAAGTTGGGTAGCCATCTGACTTGATTAAGATTTGATCACTGATTTCGTCAGAATTAAATTTAATTTGACCCCTGATGAGATCGGTAAAACCAATTTCTTGATGCGATGGCACTTTGAGACGAATGACATACTTTTCACCCGCCCTAATTCTTGCTTGAGCCTTTTCTCGTGGATAGTCACGATAACGACCGTCATAACGTGGCGGTTTGCCCATCGCTAAAGCTTTTTGTCTCATTTCAGCTAGTTCTTCTCTCGTGGCAAAACAGTAATAAGCTTGGCCACGATCAATTAAAATTTGGGCATATTGACGATAAAGATCCAATCTGCGAGACTGAAGATAAGGTTCATAGGGTCCACCTTTGTCCGGTCCTTCATCCCAATCGATTTGATAAGCATGCAATGCCTCCATGATTTGAGCGACTCCGTTTTTTACTTCTCGCGTTTTGTCTGTATCCTCAATTCTCAGAATAAACTGCCCCCCATGTTTTTTGGCAAAAACATAGTTTTTTAATGCCATGGCAATACTGCCAATATGCATGGCACCGGTTGGACTGGGAGCGAGACGAGTACGCACAAGCATTAGTGATTACCTTTCTCATTGGCAAGATAACGCGCGCCGATGGCGGGTACATAACCGAGGAAACCATCATCGCCTTTGAAAACAAAAATTGGTTCCAAATATTGACTGCCGTTTAAATCATCGTAATAACCTAACTCTACTTCTCTTACCACCACCGTATCCCGCTTTGAACGGTAAGCGGCAATATATCCATGACCAGCAACAAGCAAATTCCAAGCTTCTTTGACATTTTTTAATGGGTAGGTTTCATAAGTCAAGTAATCGATGGGATAATAATGATTGTTTAACTTTACGATCTGAGAAATGCCGTGGCCATAACCTGAAAGCAACGCATGAATAATGCCTTGTTCGCCTTGTTGGGTGTAGGTCTGATAACGTTGATCGATCGGCAAACGATTAATATCAATCTGCATTAAATCCGCTTCCGAAGCGGCAAGGGCCGGTTCTAGATCATTGCCGACTATTTTCAAATATCTAGTTTGACCGGAAGCGGTAGCGATGTCTCTTGCTAGAGGACCGCTTTGGCGGAGAAAACCCTTCACCAATTCAACGGCGGCATATTTGGTCGGTAGTTCCTTGCTTTCCAAAAGTAACTCCGGTTTATCCAAGAAATCAGTTTTATAGTCAAATGTATGACTGATGATATTAAGATCAAAGGTTTGGGTTAATTTTCCCGGTTTTATCCAACGATAATGAGTGTCATCAATTGTTTCCGGTTTAAAAACAAAGCCATATCTTTTGGCCAATTTAAGGGCATTTTCGTGATCAAGCAAGTTTGGCGCTTTTTTAGGCATGAGATAAACTTTGAGTTGATTGGGAAAGTGACCGAGCCCGATTGTGGCTGTTTCTAACTTGTAATTTTTTGGTTGGTGAACGGTACTTTTAGTTTTAGTTTTGAACTGAGGTGCAGGCAAAATACCGAAACCAACCGTTGGTGGTGGTGGAGGAGTGGGGTGAACCGTTCTCCAATAGGTTGTAAAGGCGGATAAAAACATCTGGCCAACGATGATAAAAACAATCGCAAAGGCACCGAATTTAATTGTTTGACGAGCAAAAAACGAGGCCTGGGTTAAGGTTAGACCGGTATCAGTTGATCTTGATCTCATAAATTGGGTTTCATTGAGTATAATATGGGTATAATTAAATATAACATGACAACCATTAACATTTTAACATTATTTCCCACCTTTTTTGTTAGTCCTTTGCAAACGTCAATTTTGGGTAAGGCTTTAGCAAAAAATTTGCTTAAAATCAATCTGGTTGATTTACGTCAGTTCGCGACCGACAAACACCGGACAACAGACGATCGACCATTCGCCGGTGGCGCTGGCATGGTGATGAAAATTGAACCGATTGATCGAGCTCTCACATCTTTAGAAGTTCATAAAGGTCAAAAGAATAAAAAAATTTATCTCTTGTCTCCTCGAGGGGAGAAACTCAATCAGAGTCGAGTGCAAAAATTAGCTCAGTTAGAAACGCTAACTTTAATTTGCGGTCATTATGGCGATGTTGATTATCGTGTCACTCAGCACCTCATTGATGATGAGATTAGTCTGGGTGACTTTATTTTAACCGGTGGTGAACCGGGAGCATTAATAATTGCCGACGCTGTCGGTCGGCTACTACCCGGAGTTCTAGGCAACAAATCCAGCCTGGAGGGTGAAACTCATTCTCGGCCCGGATTGGTAGCACCACCGGCGTATACGCGACCGGCAAACTACAAAGGTTGGTCGGTGCCATCCGTTTTGCTTTCGGGCAATCATCGAGAGATTGAGAAATTCAAGAGGGGAGAAGGAGAAAGCACTCTAGAGCAAGACTAAAAAACCAACAATCTTGCTCTAGTTGTTTTTTGCCAGTTTCCAATCAGGTGGCAAGAATGTTAATTGGTGTGAGTGGAGAGTTAATCAAGTAGGTATTCGGGTATGAAAAAGTAGAACGCCAATTTTGTTTATTGACAATAATAACGCATTACGTTATTATTTATTAATACGTGATTAAATCATTTCGTACAAGAGAAACTAAAAAAATTTTTGAGCGTCAGCAGTCTCATAAACTACCAACTAAAGTTCAAAAAATAGCTTTAAGAAAATTGTGGATGATTGATGCTGCAACTAGTATTAGAGATTTGGTGGTGCCACCAGCTAATAGACTTGAAAGATTAAAAGGTAAACGAAAAGGTCAATATAGCATTAGAGTTAACAAACAGTGGCGAACTTGCTTTTATTGGTCAAACGGCCATGCGTATCAAGTTGAAATTGTAGACTATCATGATGAAAAATAAAACTTTACTTGTGCCAGTACATCCGGGAGAGGTTTTACTTGAGGAGTTTTTGAAACCTTTAGAATTATCTCAATATCGTTTGGCGAAAGAAATCAATGTGCCAGCTAGAAGAATCAATGAAATCGTCAAAGGTCAGCGGTCTGTTTCTGTGGATACCGCTTATCGTTTGAGCAGGTACTTTCAAACTTCGCCTGAATTTTGGCTTAATCTGCAGGCTAAATATGACCTGGAGAGTTACAAAGATAAAAATTTGCTAAAACTAGAGCAAGAGGTGAGTATCTTCAATCTCAGACTGAACATTCCCAAAGTCTCATACAATATATGATACCTTAGATTTTTACTTGCTCTATCGCTTCTTTGATTGGTGTTAGCTTAAAATCAAGCTCTTTTTTAAGTTTGCTGATATCGAGAGCAGTATTCTTTTGATAAGGTCGCTCGCTTGTTTGTAAATATTCTGCCAAACTGCCGGGTTTCACCTGG
>WFRK01000065.1 GCA_015486535.1 Candidatus Microgenomates bacterium
ATACGAAATACCGTATATAACAGAAATATATATCTATTGGTTGGTTTTGTCTAGGGTTGGTTCGGCACGATACTGGGAGACTACTTTATTGACTGAACCGATTATTTTCATATCCCCGCGTTCAAGCAACATCGCCCGATCGCAAAAACCCTCTAAACTATCTAATGCATGCGTCACGTATACTATGGTAACCCCATTTTTCTGAAACTCCTCCATTTTATTAAAACACTTTTTTTGAAAAGACTGATCTCCTACAGCTAAAATTTCATCTACCAAGAGAATGTCCGGATTAGTGTGAACAGCAACGGCAAAAGCGAGTCGCAAATACATGCCGGACGAATAATGTTTAATTGGTTGATCGATAAAATCCCAAAGTTCGGCAAAGTCAACAATTTCGTTAAAATGTGCCTTTATTTCAGCCCGTTTTAGACCCAAAATCACTCCATTGAGATAGATGTTTTCTCTACCGGTCAACTCTGGGTGAAATCCGGCGCCAAGTTCAATTAAAGGAGCGATCCGCCCATTAACCTTTATAGTACCTTTGGTCGGTTGCGTCACGCCGGCAATAAGCTTAAGCAGGGTGGACTTACCAGAGCCGTTTGGCCCAATAATGCCAAAAGTCTCCCCTTTTTTTATCTCTAAATTAATGTTCTTTAGCGCCCAAAAGGTTTCTGCCGTGCTTTTTCTACCCAAAAGCGCCGGTAAAAATTCTTTGAAAGTCTTTTGTTTTTGACGACGAAAAAGTTTTGCAAGATGGTCGATAATAATAGTTGGTTGAGACATAAATAAACTTTTTGATAATTCAAATTAAACTACGTCAGCAAATTGACCTTCAAGTTTTTTGAAAATCAATTGACCAATTAATAAAACTATCACTGAAACAATGAATCCAATGGCCAGACTAACAAAATTGGGTGGTTTCCCGGCAAGAATCACTTGGCGATAAGCATTAATGAAAACGGCCATGGGATTAAGTTTGAAAATCCAACGATAACGAAGTGGAAACATCTCCGTCGGGTAAATGACAGGGGTTAAATACATCCAAAGCATTAAAACCAAACCAAGAAGGTACTGGATATCACGATAAAACAAATTAAAAGCGGCCATCATTAAGGAGAGACCATAGGTGAAAATCAGTTGAATGGCTAAAATTGGCAAAAACCAGAGTAAATTAAAAGTAACTGGAATATGAAACCAAAACATCATTCCCACAAAAACGGTTGAAGCTAAGAAAAAATCAACCAATTTAGCGAGGATGGTGCTGGCAACAAAAATTTCTCTGGGAAAATAGATTTTTGTCAGGAGTCCGGCGTTAGCAACGAGCGCGTTAACACTACTGGAAATTGATTGAGCAAAAAGATTCCAGGGCAATAAACCGGCAAACAAGAAAATTGAGTAAGGTACGCCGAGATTATTCATCCGTAGAAGAAATTTAAAGACAAAGGCCATAACCAACATCTGGAAAAAAGGATTGAGGATGACCCAAGCGTAACCGAGAACAGATTGCTTGTAACGCTGTTTGATCTCTCGTTTCGTCAACTCTTCCAACAGTTCTCGATATTGAATGAAAAACATTGAGCTTATTATAGCAACTCAACAACACTTTTCACAGCCAGATCTCCTCAAAAAAGCCTTTCTACTTCCGGTGGCATTGGTAACGGCATAAGTTTATTTTAACAGAATTTTTGCTTTTATTGGAAAGGAGATCATTATTTTTCTTTTCGTCTAGAAACCAAATTAAAACAAGAGTAGCTGTCGAATAGATTGGTTTAACTGCTAACTATTGATAGCTTCCTTGGCGATGGAGAATAACCAAAACCCAAACTGTGGCGTCCTTGGCTTTAATAATGTTTCCGGGTTTTTTTACTAAGAAACTAGGGGCTAGGAATTAGGGAGGTCTAGTTGGAAATCTATCGACAGCTGCGCAATCTGGTGGACAGGTTGGGAACATGACATAGCTAATGATTCATAATTGAGAGTTAAGATTTAAGAGTGAATCTAGAAACTAAGCCTTTAGCATTTTTACTGGAAATAACTTCTTGACCTGTTTCTTTTTCTATCTCTAAACGAGCTTTTTTAGCTACATTTCCTCCCTTTTGAGCTATTTGTTTGTTTTGCTTTAAACCTTCTGGTTTTTGTTTTTTAGAGATCTCTGTTGTAGATGCTTCTGCTAGCATATTTAAGATTAACTCTAAGTTGGTCATGTTATCTCTTAGATTTTCTTTCTTTAGATCTTTAAGTTTTTTATAGTCTTTAACAGACCTATCAGCCCATGCCTGAGTAATTTCATCGGTCAAGATGGCATACTCTGCACCTTTTTTTACACCCCGCCTACGCCACTCATTTGTAAGTTCGTTTCTAACCTCAATACTTTTTAAACGCTGGTTAACCCATGCCTTACTGTAACCCTTTTTAAGATAAGTCTCTAAAGCTCGATTAATGGTTAGCTCAGGATTTTCTGTTTCCTCTATGCGTTCGTAACCAACTCGAGCTAACCAAAGTTTAAGAGGCTCTGCTTTAGGTGAAGGAACAGACTGGATTAAACGAAGCATGTCTTCTGTGGCTAAACAGTCTGTTTCTCTAAGTTTTCCGTCAGGTGCTTTGAGTTTGAACCGTACGATTTTATCGTACACTTCACTTCCCTCTTTAACCAACTTGGCTTTTAAATCACTCCAGTATCTTTTAGGAATAGTAGAGTCAGTTAGAACTGCAATAACATCAATCACAGAAAAGTACCATTTTTCATTAGCCTCCTCCCAATGACGACGGATCTGATTTTGTTTGAAGAGAATAATTGAAGTGTTTTGTTTCATATTTAAACTTCAAGTTCATTATATACTAGTTTCTAACCAACCTGACCATAACACCCAATTGTTGCAAGAAGATTGCAAAGTGATGAATGACGAGGGGTTTGCCAAAAGTGACTGTGGGCCAAATCTATTAAGGCAAAAGTTTTTGTTTCATAAATTGAGGAAAAAGTTCAAGTTTACCAGCTTCATATATTTCTAAAATATACGCAATACCGTATATAACAGAAATATATATCTGTGAACTGGTTTAAACCCACCTCTATATTTTCACTTTCGCGACTGCTTCAATAATTTTTTGTTTCAGCTCACTCCACTCGAGATCCTTATTGATCAATCGGGGCATGGGTTGATTTTCCGCTATCTGAAAATAAGTTAAAGATTTTAAAATGTGAATTTGATTGTAATTCACTTGAGGATATTTTTGATTCAAAAGAACCATTAATTTGCCCAAATCAAATCTATCCAAGATAAAGTAAAGATCAATAAAATCCTTTTTGCTGCCTCGCTGAGAAATGGTGATTAGTTTAGTCAAAGCGATATCCAGAACTGAACTTAATCGAAGTTTTTGCCAGCTGACTAATTTTTCTAACAAATGATAAGGATAAGCTAGAAATTGGAGTTTTACTCCATCCAAATAGAGATTGAGTGTATTAGGAGCAATTTCCGATTGAGAGATTTGACCAAAGGAACGTAGTTGGCTTAGCAGTCTTTCTGGCTTGAAATCACGTTGACTGAAAAAATCCAAATCTTCCGATTGGCGATGATTGAGCTGGAGGGCAAGAGCGGTACCACCAGAGAGATAGAATGGCTCCAAAAAATTTAGGTCAGATTGCTGATTGAATTTATCAACTAGAACTTGTGTTTTTGTCGGCAAAACAGCAGTGTTAAAATTCATAGCCAGATCTCCCAAAAATTTCTCGATTTAGGTGACAGGAGGTAATGATTCAACTGACTTTTAATCTCTGATTTTTCTACTCGTTGGAATAACCAATTAACTGCTTTTTCATTACCTTTGTCTAAAATGGTTTGAATAATATATTTTTTGTGTTTTTGCCAAGAAAGTTCTTTGAGGTTATCTCCCCAAAAAAGCCTTTCTACTTCCGGTGGCATTGGTAACGGCATAAGTTTATTTTAATTGATTGAGTGACTCTAGTACAGACCCTAATAGTTTTATTTTTTGGGCATTTTCAGGGTAAATCAGAAATGGCTTCAGTTGTCTCTCCCACTCATTCGACTGACTTTTTTCGCTTTCCCACTTGGCCAAAGCTTGATCGGCTAAATTGTCAGACAGTTCATTAACCTTTAGAAAAGTTTTATCCAATCTTGCTCCTTTGGCATAAAGCCAAGTGACATCATACATATCTCTCGCTAAAGTTTGCTTACGCTGAAAATAAGCATAAAGTTTTTGTACCAAAACCTGATCTAAGGGTGGTGTCACTACCTGGGTTAAAAATCCCCAACGATTAAACAGCACAGTTTCCAAAGTCTGCCCTTGCCAAAAAGACTCAAAATCAAATTTAATCCTAAGCTTGGCTTTCTTATAAGGACTAAGGCCGGCCTCGTGCCATAATTGAGAAAATCTCAGCTCATAATAGATTCTTCTCTCTGTTTGATTACGATAAAGTTCAACTGGTAAGTTCTCTTTTATAAGTCTTTTGGTGATAGTTTCCATTAATTGATCTATTTCTGCTAAACTAAGTTGCCTAAAATCAAAATCTAGATCTTCCGAAAACCGATCGAGATCTCTCAATAAACGTAAAGAAGTGCCACCAACAAAAAACAATTGCTTGGATAGACGCTGTTGGTAGATAATCTCGATCACTTTTGATTGAAGATATTCTCGGATGATGGCTGCTTTGTTAATTAAAGGCAGTTTGTATTTTGAAGCAAGAACAAAAATTTGTTCTAAATTACCCGTGAGACTAGTCATAAAGTTTGATCCTTTGCACCCATTTTGGGTAATATTGCTGATAATCCAAGTATTTCCGCCGATCAATTAAGCGCAAATCCAATCTCAAATTCGCTAAAGATTTAATTTTTCTAATCAAAAACCAATCAAGCAAAGCCTTTTCTTTTTCAGCCAGAAAGTATTTTACTTGTTCAGTTTCATCCAAATAAAGATTAAAACCAAAGTAAAGTTTTGGATTAACATAGTCGTAGCTAAATCGGCCGATAGTTAAACTGACATCTTTTGCATGGGCGGAAGAAATACTCGTAATTGCTTGCGGTATATCTGGAATGACACCATAAAAATTTAGGGTTGTTTCTAAACTGACATAGGATGGCTCGAGCAACTTGTTCGCCAAAACAAGAGGAGATATTTTTTTGGGATCAAAGCAGTATAAGCCTCTTTTAATTCGGAAAAGTAAACCGGCCTGACTAAAACGGCTCAACTGAGTTTTAATATTTTGGGAGGAGTCTTGAGGAAAAAGTTGGGCCACATCGGCCAAACTAAAAAGGTTCTTGACTATCTTTTCCCTTAATTTTATATATTTCATAACAGATAATATACAAAAATGTATATCATCTGTCAAGGATCATTTTTAACTATTGATAGCTTCCTTGGCGATGGAGGATAACCAAAACCCAAATTGTGGCAAGGAGTGTAGCGCGAAGTTTATCCTAAACAAAAATTTTCAGTTTCAGTGCTTTTTAGCTGCTTTGAGCCAACCGGAAAAATTCCGGCCCCGTTCAAGCAAAATTTGTGGCCCATATTTCAACCACCACTGCCAGGACCAGTTTTTGAGGATGACAAACCACCAGTTACGCAAATTCAGCCAAGCGCGACGTTTCGCAGAGAGACTTTTTTGGCTGGTAGCATGACGTTGATGAATCACAGTCACATCCGGTATAACCAGATTAAGCCAACCGGCCCGTTTTAGTCTTAAAGCCAAATCGATATCCTCCAAATAAGAGATAAATTTTTCGTCAAAAAACCCTACTTGTTTCAGCGCTTCAGCGCGATAGAGCACGCAAGCGGCGTTGGTGGCGTCTACGACAGTGGGTTTTATCATTATTTGAGTAATTGGCATTGCTTTGCCGATGGGCAGAATCCTGATGCCGGCGGACTCGATCTTGAAGCTAGTTGAGAGTTGGGAGTTGGGAGTTGGAAGTTCGGAGTTGGGAGTTGGAAGCTGGAAGCTGGAAGTTCGGAGTTGGGAGTTGAGAGGGTTTAAGATAACCGGATTGATCGAGCCAACTTTTTTAAACTTCTCTGCTCTTTGAAGTAATCGTCTTAACCAACCGGCACTGAGAATGACATCATCGTTCACTGTGCCGTACCAGTCGGCGGTTTTGGCGGCAGAACGAAAACCCCGATTCACAGTGGGAGCGAAACCGGTTTGGGCACGTGAGAGTTGGGAGTTTGGAGTGGGGACCTGCCTGCCGGTAGGCAGGGTTGGGAGTCGGGAGTGGGGACCTACCTGCTGGTAGGCAGGCCTGCTCTGCCGGTAGGCAGGGTTGGGAGCTAGGAGCGAGCGGTTGGGAGCAAGAAACTTCACTTTCGGGTATCTCTTTTGATAAGCTTTTAGCTCTGTCTCATTTAATCCATGGGAGACGACGATTAACTCAAGTTCGTGATTTAAAATATCTTTTTTTAGTTGGGGCCAGTTGTGCTTGAAAAACCAAGCGAGTTGGCTGGAGTAAAGATTGGGAATGGTGATTGAGGTAAAAGACATATGGTTCATTTCAAACCAAGTGAGGGTTGCTTTTTGGCAAATAAGTAAATGCGCCGGCCTTTGATTGGTATCACTAAAATTTGTTTTTTTGGCCCAATTAAGCGCCAATGACCTTGAGTAATTTGCTGAATTTCAGTGAGATCACGAGCAAAATCAGAATCATAACGGAAAGAACGAACTAAATGAGGAGAAAATAGCCACCAACAAAGTAAGGCGGCTGCAAGAGCGTAAATGAAGTACCAACGATATTTCAGCCATGTTTGTTTCAGCACTGGTTCATTATAACCAAGTTAAATCTTGAAGTAAAAACTAATTCGGATTAACTGGAAAACTATCGCTTTTTTTGAGCGTCAATAATGCGACGGAGAATTGCGGTTAATTGTTCACCGGCCTTAAGAACCAATGCTCCGGACACAACGTGACTCGAAAGACCGCTAATAACGTTGGGCAAAATTAACTTTAGCCCTACGGTATTAATTATGCTTGCGATTTTATCGAAAGTGGCGATTTGACTCAAAACAATACCACCCCCAGCCATTAAATCACTCAATTTGATTAATAACGACGCACTTCCCACCCGATCACCTCCATCATGCCAAACGATGTACTCTTCTCCATTAATAATTACTCGACGGTGATAAATTTGTAAAATTTCTCCTTTATGCAATAGAGCTAAGGGTGTCGTTGATGACCAAGCTGACTTGCCCAAACCAACTGATGTTTTTGCTTTTTCGAGCAAATTTCCGGGGGGAACAGCATTAATGGTTGCCCGATAAACGGTTAAATCATCCTGGGTCACTACGCCCCATTGTTCTGGTGATCGGTGCTCTCCTCTTGTGTTACCAATCTTTTCTTGGATTAATGCATTAATTAAGTTTCCATCTGCCGGTTGAAAAAAAGCATTTTCTTCTTGAGTAATGAGACTACGCATGATCCGTTCCATAAATTGCAGTGGGGTGAGCATCCCCCAATGAGACATTTGACTACCGGAAACAATCTCGTGTGTAAGGTCGGTGACCCATCCGATTTCAGTTTTCAATGGTACGTGCGAATAACCACCATTGTCAAATAAAAACACCGAGTCGGCATGATTGGTAGGATATGGTACTCCCCAACGATATCGTCCGTGTAGTTTACCATGACCATTGGGATCAAAATAAAAATGCAAATCGGTAGCATGATTACTCTTGTCGAAATGAAGACTCATATAAACATACCCTGGCACAATATGAGTCTGATCATTAATCTTCAATACATATTCATTTGCATTTCGACTTCCTAAGCCCACAATCAATGGCGGATGAAAAGTCTCTTCCGGAATGATTAAATAATCGAGCTGGTGAAGTTTTTCTAACGGTTCTCTTACCTTTGAATCAAGCTGATTGGATTTAGGAATAAATAAAGCCTTATCTGCGGCGACATTATAGTGATCTAAAAACAATGCAAGCAATCCTAAAGCGTCTTTGATTTGATCAACACTAAGTACTACCCCTAAGATTTCGAGCAAATCATTCCAATCAATCGTTGACCACTGATCAAACCAATTTTCTGACAAACCGATTTTATCATTTCCGGCAGCAAATTCTTTTTGAAAAGTGGCTAAAGAAACCGGCAGAGGTACCTCGGATTTGGAAATTATCATCTTTTCAAAATAATCTCTCAAAAGGGTTCTCAGTCTTTTTAGTCGGTTGATATCGTTGGGATCAGTGGCATCTTTTCTCACTCCTAATGGCGCTAATGCGGCAAGATACAACTCTTTGATTACTAAAGTGAGCCGTCCCGCTACTTTCTTAAGAAAAATATTTTTGTCTTGATCAAAGGCATCATAATCTTTCGGTTTAGGTAATTCGTTATAAGGCCATTTGAAGGTGGGACCAACAAAACGAGCATCAGTCGTTTCCGATTTGCCACTGCAGGCGGCCACTAAAGCGGTAAAGAAAGATGAGGCGAGTGTTGAGAGTCCTAAGCGCGCGAAGAAAGCGATCCTCAGCGATCCTAAAAATTTTCGGCGGTCCTCTTTTTTATTTAATATCCTCTCCATCCAACGAAAAGCTTTCTCACCCACTTTTTTTTGTTTTTCTGTCCTTAATGATTGAGGCGGTAACTGAGGGCGACGCGAGACCGGACGATCGAGGCATCTTTTAACTAGGCTTCCAACGACGTCACCTTGACGCTCCGGAGTTCCATTAATAATTGGCATAAGTGATACAAAGTATATCATCAATGGGGAATAAATCCAGTCTTATCCGTGCTAAAATGAATTTTATATGCTCTTGCTAAAACGTTATTGGCCCCATTTCGCTGCCGGTTTAATCTTAATGATTTTCCTCTTTTTGCGCACCTATCGTTTGCCGCAATCACTCCTTTTTTGGGGCGATATGGGCCGTGATTATTTAGTCATGTTGGATTGGCAAAAAAGTGGCAAACCACCCCTACTTGGACCGCAAACAAGCGCTCTTCCCTACAATCAAAGCGCCGTTTACTTTTATGGTCTAATGCCTTTATTTTTAATCACAAATCACTCATTCTTCGCTAACAATATCAGTCTCATTTTATTCTATGTCACCCTTTTCGCTTTCGGTCTTTGGTCTTTTCGCCGTCACCGTCAGCTATTGATTAGCTTACTGATCACCGCCTCTCTGATGGCCATCCAACCGGAGTTTGTCCGTCAAGCACGCCTCGTTTGGAACCCTTCCTTTACCGCCCCACTTGTTGCTCTCGCTTTTTACACCTTTTTTCGGTTAACCCAAAAATTCAGTTGCCGACGCCTGCTTCTTTTTGCTCTGAGTTTATCCTTAGCTGTCTCCCTCAGTTACTCGATTGCACCCATGTTCATCGCCATGAGCTTCATGAGTCTCTGGCTATTTCGGCACCATTGGCGTTGGTTGAAATTGAATTTATTTTTGCTGGCCGGTTTGGTTTTTTGGAACTTACCCACACTTATTTTTGAACTGAGACACGGTTTCTTTTTGACA